>DAOVFR010000213.1 GCA_030672805.1 Candidatus Krumholzibacteriota bacterium | reverse complement strand
CCGCGGCGGCAGCCGCGATCACGACCACGCATCCCACCGTTACAATCCTCTTCAAGAACCGTTCGCTCATAACCACCTCATTATTTTGCCAGGTGTATCGATGTGCCGCGAATGCTTTCCACCGCCTCCATCAGGGACTCGGATAGTGTCGGGTGTGGGAAAACCGATGCCGCAAACTCGTCGACGCTCATTCCCCGCTCCACGGCGAGTATGCCGGGTGCGACAAGCTCGGCCGCCTGCGGCCCGATGATGTGAAGCCCGAGCAGGCGGGCGTTCTGCTTGCCGGCGATCCACTTGACAAACCCGTCCTCCTCGCGGAGGCCCTTCGCCTTGCCGCTCGCCGCGAAGGGGAACCGTCCCGTCACGTACCCAATCCCTTTCTCCTTCGCCCCATCCTCCGTCAGCCCGACGCGTGAGATCTCGGGCAGCGTGTAGATCGTTGACGGCACGGCGTCGTACTTGACGGTCCGGGACCGGCCCAGGGCGTTCTCCGACGCCGTGATTCCCTCCCTCGTCGCGACGTGCGCAAGCAGCATCCCGCCGACGACGTCCCCCGCCGCGTAGATCCCCGGTACATCCGTCTCCATCCGTTCGTTCACCACGATCCCCGTCCGGTCTCTCGCGATCCGGAGTGTCTCGAGCCCTATATGGTCAACGTTGGGCCGCCGCCCGACCGAGACAAGCATGTACTCCGCCTCGATCCCGGCGCCGTTATCGAGGATGGCCCTTACCGAATCACCGTCCGCTTCGGTCCTCTCTACCCTGGCGTTGAGATGAAGCACGATACCCTTCCTGCGAAAGAATGTCTGCAGGTACCTGCCGATCTGCACGTCCTCGGTGGCGATCAAACGGGGAAGCATCTCGACGATCGCAACCTTGGCGCCGAACGCATTGAAGATCGAGGCGAACTCGCACCCGATAACGCCGCCGCCGACGATGATAAGACTATCCGGTATCGTCCCGAGATCGAGGATATCGGCGCTGCTGAGTATTCGCCCGCCGTCGAATGCCATCCCCGGAAGCTCGGCCTCCGAGGAACCGGTGGCGATGATGATACTGCTCCCCTTCACCGTCCCCACACCTTCTACCGCCACCGTGCCGGGGCCGGTGATTCTTCCCGTTCCTCTCACCACGTCGATCTTTCTCGCCTTCAGCAGCTTCTCCACACCCTGGACGAGCCCCGAAACGACACGTTCCTTGTGGGCGAAAAGACCGGCGGGATCAGCGGCGATCCCGTTTCCCCCGAAACCGCTCTCCCTCCAGGAAACCGCCTGCTCGAGCAGATGCGCAAGCCCGTGCAGCGTCTTTGTCGGGATGCATCCCTCGTTCAGGCACGTGCCCCCGAGGGGCCCCTTCTCCACGAGACACACATTCGCTCCGAGCTGCGCCGCCCGTATGGCGGCGGGATATCCGGCCGGTCCGCCGCCAAGCACAACGAGATCGAACTCCCTCTCCAACCGAACCCTCCCTAGATGATGCCTTCCACCTTGTTCTTGAGCAGCGTCGCCTGCGAGCGTGACAGTTTAACTTCCGTACCTTCCGCATCGTCGAGAGCGAGCAGGTAGTGACCGCCCGACCAGGGAACGATCCGCCCGATCCTCTTGAGGTTAACCAGGTAATCACTGCCGAGCCGGATGAACATCGTCGGGTCGACCTGTACTTCCAGCTCGTCGAGGCTGGAATAATTCGTAAGGAAATTCCCGTCCGCGGTGTGGGCCGTAATACGGGACCCTTTCCCGCGGAGCAAGGCAACCTTCTCGATATCGATCAGCTCGACCTCCTCCCCATTCCTCAGCACGATCTGGGGGAGAAACCGGGTCCCGGCATGGATGCTCTCCGCGAATTTCCGCACCCGCTCGATGAACTCCTCTTTCCTCGGAACCGTATCCTTCGCGCGTTGCACGGCACGCCCGAGCCGCTCGTGATCGATCGGTTTGAGGAGATAGTCGACCGCGTTGACCTCGAACGCCTTGATCGCGTACTGGTCATACGCGGTAGTGAAAATCACGAGCGGGAGGTCCCCCGTCCCCAGAAGGGTCCGGATCACCCCGAAGCCGTCCATGACGGGCATCTGGATATCGAGGAAGAGCAGGTCCGGGTGCAGCTCGCGCACCTTCAGAACGGCTTCCTCACCCCCGGCCGCCTCACCGATGATATTGATGTCCTCTATCGTTCCGAGGAGAAACTTCATCTCATCGCGCGCCAGCGCCTCGTCATCGACTATCAACGCACTGATCTTCAACTGTCCCCCTCCTTTTCCTCTCCAGCGGTATAAGAATACGTACGGCCGCCCCGCCGCCTTCCCGCGGCGCCATATCGAGACGCCCTTCACCACATGTATATATGTTGAGACGTTCGGCAACGTTCCTCAGTCCCATGCCCCCCTTGAAAAGCTCTTCGAGATCGTATGGTCCCGCCCCGGGTCCATCGTTCGCTACCTCGACCTCCAGGCCGCTTCTCGAGATTCGGGAAGAGAACCGTATGCACCCGCCGCTGACCAGGCGGGATATGCCGTGCTTGACTGCGTTCTCGACGAGGGGCTGCAGTATCATCGTCGGCACCTCCATGCCCAGCGTCTCCGGATCGATATCTTTCACCACCGAGAGTTTGTCGTCACCGAACCTGACCCGCTCGATCGACAGGTAGTTCTCTATGAACGAGAGCTCATCGTCCAGCGAATGGGTATCCGAGGCATCGTCAAGCGACTTGCGGAAGATTGATGAAAGTCTTCTCGTCATCTCCCTGGCCTTTTCCGGATCGGTTCTTATCAGGACCGAGATCGTGTTCAGTGTATTGAACAGAAAGTGCGGGTTGATCTGGCTGCGAAGTGTCGTCAGGCGTGCGTGTGTGAGCTGTTTCTCTTCCTCTCTCAACCGGATCTCCATGCGTGTATTTTTTACCATCTTGAGAGCGATCCCCAGCGTGAAGACGAGTACTGCGATATCGAGCGTGAAGAGAAACCCATCCCTGAAGCCGTAGCCGTACAGAAGTCCGTGCGGAGGACCGAACCTCTTGAGCAGGCCGTACCTGATCATCGAAAACGCGATCAGCACGGCGAACGGGAGAAAGTTGCGGTCCAGGCGGCGGTGGAAGAGCCGTTCGAAGAAGCTGTAGACGATGAGGAAAGGGTTGAGCGAATAACTCCATATCTGTCCCCGTATGCCGAGGAGATTGAACAGCAGCCCGCTTGCCAGACCGGCTGATGCATAGAGGGGAAGCGCAACCGTTTCGCCGAAGAGGAAACACACGAACCCGATCGCCGTACCGACGCCGGCCCCGACCCATGCCCCCCCGACGAATCCCGCAAGCAGCGCCCCCTCGAGCGACAGGTCCATCGCCCCCTGGTCGAGGTGCCGCCTGACGAGAATCCCCATGACAAAAACGAACGTGAGCAGCAGGAACAGTCGCACGCGGCCGGTCCTCGAATCGGAGGAGCCGGAAAGCATCTCCCCGACGAACCTGAATCCGATCACGAGGCTGACAATCCCCGCCATGACGGCGATGCGCAGCAGCAGGTTGAACAGGATTATCTGGTCTCTTGTGAGGGCCAACTGCATTGGTATACCCCGGCGGACTGGAACTCGTTACGCCGACAACGGAGATTCGCCTTTCGAACCTGGTGTGATACCGGTGCGCTGTTCCGGCGTAAAAACCGTCTTCCCATCGCCAGGTCCTACTTCTTGCTGATGATCTGACCGGCTATCGTGTTCTTCTGGATTTCCTTCGTTCCTTCGTAGATCTCCGCGATCTTCGCGTCCCGGTAGAACCGCTCGACCTCGTATTCGGTGGTGTACCCATACCCGCCGAGTATCTGTACAGCTTCATCAGCCACGAGTACCGCCGTGCGCGCGGCGACGTACTTCGCCATCGAGGTAAGTTTCGGGTCGATTCTTCCCTGGTCGTAGTTCCAGGCCGCCTTGTATGTCAGGAGCCGGGCGGTCTCTATCATCGTCGCCATATCGGCGATCTTGTGCTGCGTCACCTGGAAATCCGCGATCCGCTTTCCGAACTGCTCGCGCTGTTCGGCATACTCGACAGCCCGGTCGAATGCTCCCTGGGCAATCCCCAGGGCCGTCGCCGCGATCTCGACACGGCTCTCGTCGAAGAACTCGAGGACCTGGTAGAACCCTTTCCCCTCCTTGCCCAGGAGGTTCGACTCGGGGACTGTCACGTCGTCGAACGAGAGGGATGCGGTCGACGTCATCTTGATCCCCATCTTTTCTCCTACGTCCTCGGTGGTAAAGCCATCGGCGCCCTTGTCGACGAGTATCGTGGCCATCCCCCGGTAGGTCGGTTTCGCCTCGAGGTCGACCTGGCAGAGAACGATATAGACGTCGGCGGTTTCCCCGTTCGTGATGAAGATCTTGGACCCGTTGATGATCCAGTTGCCACCCTTCCTGACTGCCGTTGTATCCATCCTCGTG
>DAOVFR010000029.1 GCA_030672805.1 Candidatus Krumholzibacteriota bacterium | reverse complement strand
GCTTCTATACTGTCCACTTGTTGAATCAACAGAGGAAAATCAAGATCAGTAATCGAGTCATAGACATTTACCGCTGCGATTTTCTCTTCATCACCAATAGCAAAAACATATACACAAATAGCAATTGTACCTGCATTTGCTCTCATTATTACAGGATCATTCGTTTGAATTGAAGTCATACTGCCCTTTCCAGCCTGCGGGGAACCAACCAAGGAATCGTCGCTGCATGAAAATAAGAGCATCATCGAGAAAGAGACAAGCACAGCCAACACTACAACGGATTTCGCGCTCATTTCAATACCCCTTTCATTACATTCCCTCTTCGTTACTTCCAGCCACTCACCGAAACAGATAACCATAACTGTTAGTTCACTGATCCAAGCGAACCGCACGGGAAGTTCTTCCCTGGCCCCCCTCACCCGGACTATCCTCGCCCAGGCAAGGGGAACCGGGCCAGTGAAAGGTTACGAATGAAACGTCTCAACGATGGGGTGTTATAACTCTTCTACCGTCTCTCGGTACATTACTATTACAAGTATGATACCAACGGAGCAATTGAGACTATTTTCGGTTAAAAAATGTTCGGCTTGCAGGGTGGAAAATCAAGCAACCTCTTGGGAAAGTGTAAGATGGACTGTAGTATTTATGTTGACTATTTAAGAAAAAAACAAGGGGTCAAGCCTGAAACAGGCTGATCTGTCCGGAAGCGAAACTGTATCACGTGGGACAGTTTTTGGGACACTTTTCGTGTAAGTTATTTGTTTTTCTGTCCCAGCGGCGTGGGACACTCTGAGACACATTGAGACACTTTTTCTGCTTTTCTCGAAACAGTCTCGAGCACATTTCTACGGTCACGGAATGTGCTGTTTTCATTTTCAATTGGCGGGTGATTATCGAAATGAATGGAGATTACGGCACCTTACCCGATTCCCAACTCCTCCATCCTGCGGTACAGCGTGCTTCGAGCGATACCGAGTTCACGGGCGGCGGCTGACCTGTTGCCCCCACATCTTTCAAGGCTGGAATATATCAACTGCCGAATCTCTTCCAGGTCACTTGCGTGGTTCTTCAATAGCTCTCGCCTGTTACTATTTACTGCCCCGGCGCTGTTGTGCGGCCACGCCGCAAACCTGGTAAATTTCCTGATCAATACTGGGAGATCGTAAATCCTTACCGGCCTGTCCCGACCCTTTAGCAGGGAGAGTGATTTTGCCAGGTTTATCAGCTCGCGCACGTTACCCGGCCAATGGTAGCTCTCAAGTAACTCCAACACCCCCTTTTCGACACTGAAACCTTCGCCGTCCCGATCCATATAATAAGCAAACAGGGCCGGAACATCGTCTCTTCTATTTCTAAGAGGCTCAAGATGTATCTCTTCACCAGTTATTCGGTAGAAGAAATCCTCGCGCAGCTTCCCGGAGGCCAGCAGACACTGAACATCCACATTCGAAGCAGACACAATTCTTACATCTACAGGTCGCTCCCTGCTTTCCCCGACACTGCGAATCTTCTCTTCCTGAAGCGCCCGGAGCAGTTTTGCCTGCTGCTGGCTGTCGAGCTCAGAAATCTCATCCAGAAAGAGTGTTCCACCGGAAGCCCGCTCAATCAATCCCATACTGTCTTGAAAAGCCCCTGTAAATGAACCCTTTTTGTGACCGAAAAATTCACTCTCGAAAACGGCTTGAGGCACAGCGGCACAATTAACAGCGACGAACGGTCCTTTCGCGCGGGTACTTGATTTGTGAAGCAATCTTGCTACAACCTCTTTGCCTGTTCCAGTCTCACCAGTTATCAATATCGGAATCGAACTCGGTGCAATTTTCTTTATCCTTGAAGCGACATCAAGCATCTGCCGGGATCTGGCAACAAGGATACCCTCGTAAAGCCATTTACTATCAAAATAGATGTATGTGCATTCGGGCTCTTTAACGTTCGAATGTGACTTGTCCTCAAGTCTTTTAAGAAGCCCCTTGCATTCCCTGGCCCTCTTCTCCAGATCGTGAGAGGAGAATAAATGAATCGCCTCCAATAAATGTGACTTTGCCTCACTTATAAGCTCTTCTTTGATTTCTGATGGAATGTCTCCAGATTCGCTCAAGCGCTCGTATATCTTGGCCGAGATATAATATGTTTGTGCAAGTTCAAAAGATTCTTTAATAATCTTGAGGTTAACTATTGCCTCATTAAAAAAAGACCTGGCCAGATCAATGTCGTTCTTGCGGGCGGCAAGTGTCCCATACGCCCGCAGAACCGATCCCAATTCATACTTGTCATGAAGATCGTTAGAAAGCTCGAGGGCTTTAGCCAGCACATCCTCTGCTTCATCGAGTCTATCAAGTGCCAGGTATACATCTCCAAGTCTGCGATATACCTCGACAGCCACATCCCCCCGAGGGGCTATCTGCCGCGCAAGCTTCTCGTCGAGCTTTAGGAAGCGCAACGAATTCTGATATCTTTCAAGATGGTAGTAGAGTTCTCCAAGAAATTCCGCTGATACCGCCATACCTCTTTTATACCCATATTCAATCGCCTTGTTATGGCTCTCCAGCAGCAGCTTTTCGGCCCTATCGTATCGACCAATAAATATATATACCCTCCCAAGGGCGGTCTTCGAGTCAACAATACCTATTCCGTTATCACATCTCCCATAACATCCAATCGCCCGTTGCAGGTTTCTTTCAGCTTCAGCATACTTACCCGTTCGATAAGCAAGTATGCCAAGCATCTTGAGAGTATTCCCCAGCTCGACGTTTTTCCCTATTTTTGCAAAACTACTCAGCGCCCGCTTATAATATGTTCCAGCTATACTGAAAAAGCACCTCTGGAAAGCGGTATATCCCATCATGTACGAGACATAGCCTGAAAAGTGCTCATTTTCTTTTGATTTCAAATATTCATGACAGCTCTGGAACAATTGGTCTGACGTCAAATAATCACCCTTTATAAAATGAACCATACCCAGATTGAATTTCAGCCAGTGTCTCTCTTCTTCGGACCAACTCCTCCTAATGGAGGCTTCGATAAATCCCCGAGCCTCGCCGGTATCACCTTCAAATAATAATAATATCTCGGATTTCAGGTATGTAAAATCAAAGTTGTCAGCAATATCCGGATAGTTACTTTCCAGCTTGTTCAGGCAGGATGTGGCATCCCGGATCCGATGATTGCGAAAGTATATCCTTGCTGCATATAATAAAAGCTTCCTATGGGATAACGATAACGGCAGGGATTCGAGTAGTCCTATACCTTCGTCTTC
Organism: Candidatus Krumholzibacteriota bacterium; assembly: GCA_030672805.1. Taxonomy (GTDB): domain Bacteria; phylum Krumholzibacteriota; class Krumholzibacteriia; order Krumholzibacteriales; family Krumholzibacteriaceae; genus DAOVFR01. The sequence goes on along the minus strand of DAOVFR010000029.1, from coordinate 10,999 downwards.
AAGTTTGTTGAGAGCGTTGGCATACCTTTCAGAAGCAATAAGATTCTCGATAACTTCGATAAGCTCTTTGGCTGTAAACATCAATTTCCGCCGCTCAAATGTTGGCGAGTTAATATAAACCACGTCTCAAAAAAGAATATTCAACAAGAAATATAAATAGAAGGTATAAGCACCTGAACTTGCCGCGCCTTTGTGAATCCGGCAGGGGTTTATCGCCATCTGATCTGGATGGCCCAGAATTCTCATTTGAACAAGAGAAAGATCTATAATTTAAACCCGGATAACTACCCGGCTCGCCAAGTTTTATCTCGGGATCCAGTTCCGGGTCAACGTTCTTTATATGACCCATACCCCCGGAAGTAACCGCATGGGAATTATCCGGGATTAGACATATACTAATAACAAATGCGGAAACAAGGAACGTAAACATTATTGATTTTAATGATATTTTCACGGCTTCCCCCATAAGGTTATGATAGTGGTTCTCCTATCAATAATCAAATTATACACCAACTTACACCAAACTTGTCAAGAAAAAAATCGATTTGACTGATTATCCAAATCCGTGCATTGTACCTTCTCCGCCATCTCCTGCGAAACTCCTTGACAACCCAGTATCAATGGTGGCAGGAAGAATTACGTCGCACCAGGGAGGAAATTATGAAAATACGGCCGCACACGCCGGCGCACGCACCGGCGATACTGTCAATTCTTGCTGCTATCTTTATCATTATTTCGGCGGGGCCCGCCTTCACGGAAAGCAGGTACAAAGCGCTGCTCTCGGACCCCGCCGGGCGGGGAAGGCTCGAGGCGCTGGCGCAGCTCGAGGAAACGAGGACCATCACTCCATACGTGATCGAGCCCCTCATCGTCGACCCGAACACGCTGATCCGTCTGCGGTGCGCGGAGGTTCTCGGGCGTATCGGCTCCACGGAGGGGATTCCCTATCTCGAGAAACTCACCGGCGACCAAAACGCAGAGGTCGTCGAGTCCGCTCTTTTCTCTCTCGGGCTGATCGGCGACGACACGGCGGTCGAGGTGATCGGCCGCTGCCTGAAGGGAAAGCCGGAAGCGATCAAGCTCTGCGCGCTGCGCGCGATGCGCATATCGAGAAACAGCAGCGCCGTTCAGATGGTCCTCCCCTTTCTCAAGGATTTCCATGGATCGCTGAGGGCAGAGGCGGCATACGCCGTCGCCCTGCTTGGAGATTCAACCGCGGCGGCCGAATGCGTCAACTCGCTCCACGATCCCGACACGGCCACCATCGCCGGGGCGCTCTACGCGCTCGGGCGTCTCGGTTACAGAGGCTCCGTCGGCGAGATGGCCCGGCTTCTCCGTCATGATGAAGCGGATGTACGGTTACGCGCCTGTGAGGCGCTCGGCCGCCTCGATGCGAAAGAGGCCGTTATCCCGGTTGCAGCTCTCCTCCGGGACCCCGAGCGTATGGTCACCGTGAAAGCAATTGAAGCGCTTCTCAGGATCGCCGACAAGAAGGGCACCGATGCTCTCGAACAGATACTCACATCGGAAGATGTGTACCTCAGGGCACAGGCCCTGCGGGCACTCGCGGAAATCGGCATGAGCGGATCATTCGATGCGGTCACTCCGCTTCTCGAGGACCGCTCGCTGATGGTGCGCCTCTCGGCGATCGAGGCGGTCGCTGCGACCGGCGGGAAGAACGCCCGCCAGCATCTTCTGAGGATCGCCGGTGAGGGATTACCGGTAGAGAGGATGGCAGCTCTCCGGCAGCTCGGAAAACAGGGAAACAGGGACGATCTTCCACTCCTCGTGGAAACACTTCTTGCCGGTTCCGATCTCTTTCAACGCGAGGGCGCCGCGGATGGTCTCGGAAGATGGAAAGAGCCCGGCTGCCTGACAGACCTCGTTACACTGTCGGAACGGAAACTCAGTCCCCTCGAGGCGCTTCTCGAGGCTTCCGACGGAGAGGACTGGGTCGTCGCATCGATCGCGACGGAAGCACTGGGCCGTGTCGGCACGGCCGGGACGATCCCGGGCATGCTGCGGATATCCAGGAAGCACGATTCACGCGTAGACAGCGACCGGAAACTCGGGATCATCAAGGCGGTTACCGCGATCGGAACAAGAAACGCGATCGATCCGCCTGAAAGGACGGCCGCCGAATCCCTCTTCCGCATGGCCGGAAACGACCCCGATCCCAGGGTAAGCAGTGCCGCCGTCTCCGCCGCGAATGAGTTCGGCCTGGAGATCCTCGCACAGCCGGCCGGATCATGGAACCGGGGCGTACTTCCGTGGGGAGAGCCGGCCCTGCCCCTCGGAAACAGGAAGATACTGATCACCACGGACAGGGGCGAGATCGAGATCGTCCTCTACGGGGACGACGCGCCCAATATTGTGAGGAGCATCATCACGCTCGCGGGACAGGAATTCTACGACGGCCTCACTTTCCACCGCGTCGTACCGGGATTCGTCATACAGGGCGGCTGTCCCCGCGGGGACGGTTGGGGCGACGCCGGCTACTTCCTGAGAAGCCAGTTTAATACGATCCCCTACGAGCGCGGAACGGTCGGCATGGCGCATGCGGGAAAGGACACCCCGGGCAGCCAGTTCTTTATTACACACACGCCGCAGCCGCACCTCGACGGCAGGTACACGGTCGTCGGAAAGGTGACAAGAGGGATGGAGGTCGTGGACGTTATTGAGGCCGGGGATACATTTGCGGTTACAGTCATCGAATGAATGATCGGGCAGACCCCAGTGGCCGTCCGAAGCGAAAGATGAATACTTGAAGGAGATCTTCACATCACGGTGGTCCCTCCTGCTCGCGGCACTTGGGATGGCCATCGGCACGGGAAACATATGGCGCTTTCCGAGGGTCGTCGCACAGAACGGCGGTGCGGCGTTTCTGATCCCGTGGTTCCTCTTCCTGTTCCTCTGGTCGATACCGCTGCTTATCGTGGAATTCGGGATGGGGAAAAAGACGCGGATGGGTACGATTGGCGCGTTCGGCAGGATGAACCCGCGAAACACGTGGATGGGAGGGTTCGTCGGTCTCTGCACGCTGGCGATCACTTTTTACTACTGCGTCGTCACCGGGTGGTGCTTCAGGTACTGTCTCGCCTCGCTGATAGACATGGTCGCACCGGGAGGTCCGCTGCCGATGGGAAACCTCTGGTGCGCCGAGACCACCGTTTTCTGGACCGCCTTCACCGGCACGAAGTGGCAGCCCGTACTGTTTCACCTGGCCGGGATACTTACAGGTTCCTGGATCATCTACCACGGTGTCGTCAGGGGAATCGAGCGGGCGAACCGCCTGCTCATCCCGATCCTCTTCGTCCTGCTCGTCATTGCCGCCGTCCGGGCGGTCTCGCTTCCCGGCGCGGCGGAGGGCCTGAACTTTCTCTTCGAGCCCCGGTGGGGAGAGCTGCTCAATTACCGCGTCTGGCTGGAGGGGCTCTCGCAGAGCGCCTGGTCGACCGGCGCGGGATGGGGGCTGATTCTCACCTACGCGGTCTACATGCGTAAAAACGACGATATCGTGGCCAATTCATTCCTCGCTGGACTCGGCAACAACTCCGCCTCGCTGCTGGCGGCGATAGCGATCATCCCAACCGTCTTCGCCGTTCTGCCGGCAGAACAGGCCCTTTCGGTGGTGACAGACACGGGGCCCGCCAGCACGGGGCTCACCTTCATATGGATCCCCAGGCTCTTCGAGCAGGTCTCCGGCGGACGCTACTTCCTATTCCTCTTTTTCCTCGCACTCGCCATCGCCGCGCTCTCGTCGCTGATATCGATGATCGAGCTCGGCACGAGGATCGTGATGGACTTTGGTATTTCAAGACACAGGGGAATCGTGATCGTCGGAAGCGCCTGTTTTCTGTTCGGCCTTCCATCAGCGATCAGCCCGGCTTTTTTCCAGAACCAGGATTGGGTCTGGAGTGTCGGACTCCTGCTCAGCGGCCTCTTCTTCTCCGCCACGGTGATCCGTTACGGGGTGGACCGTTTCCGGCGCGAACTGGTCGACTGCCCCGACAGTGATATGAAGCTCGGCCCACTCTTCAACTTCGCCGTCAAGTTCCTGATTCCGATCGAGTTCCTCGCCATGCTCGGATGGTGGTTCACACAGGCGATCCTTCGCTTCGATCCCGAGCGGTGGTGGCACCCGTTCAGAACGTTCAGCGTGGGCACATGCATGTTCCAGTGGGGGATCCTGATCCTGATCCTCGTCGTCCTCAACCGCCCGATCAGACGGCTGCTGTTCGAGCGCAACGGCATACCGGCCGGCCGGATCGGCGGCAAGGAGCACCAATGACGGTACCGGCGATAGTGATGATGATTGTCTTCTGCTCGCTCGTGTGGGGTGGATTCCTCTCGTTCCTGAGCTTCGTCTGGAGGATCGAAAAGCGGAAGACGAAAGACCGCCCCGAAGAACGATCCTTCTGATCACTGATCAGACCCGCTTAACGGAACGTTCCCGCATTTTACAGGCTGTTTAAAGGATTTCTATGTTCTATGAGTTCGATAGCGCCCCGAGGATTTTCCGGTGGGCTTCGAAGGCGATCTCCGGCAGACGATCAAGAGGGAAGAAGTCGACATCCTCGGCGTCGTCACCGGCCCTCATCTCCCCGCCGGTTACGTGCCCGTCGAACACAACCAGCACGGCATTCCCCCTCGGGTCATCGAAGCAGGATTCGACCGCGTGGAGACCTTCAAGCCGGACGGTGAGCCCCGTCTCCTCCTCGACCTCGCGCACCGCCGTACCCCGGATGTCCTCGCTGTACTCGATGAAACCGGACGGGATCACCCAAAGCCCCCTGTACGGATCGTACTTCCGCTTTACCAGCAGCACCCGGCCGCCGTCGACAACAAGCACCCCGGCAGCCGACGCCGGGTTGAGGTACTGGACGAACCCACATTGATCGCATCGGTATCTCGGGTAACCGCCCTCCTGTATCTCCAACATCGGGTTCATGCAGTGGGGACAGAATTCAAATGGGGTACTCATTGCAGGGTGTCAACCTCCCAGTTTGCGCGCTGCCGTATCAGCCAGAGTCTCCATTCCCGGTCCATATCGGGAAAATCCTTGCCGTAGATATCCCTGAAATGCTCATTGAAGGGTCCCACCTCCACGACCTCGTTTGTACGTTCATAGAGTTCCATGATCTTTTCTTCCCCGAACCTGTCCATGAGATACTTGCAGAACGAGGTCCACGCGGGAACGATGATTGATGTGTTTGACGCCTTGAACTCATTTAGATCGATTGTCTTGTAGAGGGCGGGGATCTTCATCTGCACCAGGAACTTCTTCGCCTCGGAATCGATATCCTTTCCCTCGAGCGATCCCTGCAGGTTAAACACGATCCCCTTTGACAGCCCGACCGGCGGACGTCCCAGAGGGGCGAGCAGCAGGTGCAGCATCGCGTGATCCTCGGTTGGATCGATGGTATGCAGTTCCTTCATTTTCCATAAGGCACGCTGCCTATACTGCCTTAGAACCAGGATCTTCATGAACATCTCTTCCGTCCCATAATAGTAGTATTTTATCTTTTCATCCATCTTGAGATCCAGCTTCTTGACGGAGCGCTCGATCAGGTCGGTCTCTTCCTCGATCGCTCCCTTGGGGAAGGGGTGTTCCTCGAGGTAGAAATAGGTGACATATTTCGTTTCCTTCTTCTTCCACGGAACCGGCATCTCGATCCACATCTCCACATCGTCGACAAAGAGACGCCCCGTCATGGTATTCACGACGCCAAACTCAGCCGTTCTTGCGCCTTTCGGAATATCGACCTTTTTCCTGCTCATCGCCCAGTCGCCCGTGCCGGTACGGTGGTGGGTAAAGAGATCGGCGTAGTACCGTTTCTTCACCCGCTCTCCGTGCTCATCATAAAATATGACGTAGAAGTTCGCCTTGTTGTCCTGCCCCTTGTTCCGCTTTATCTTCTGCGGCTTCAGGTAACCTTTAACCTTCAATACATATCCGGGGATCACAGGATGTCTCTGTGTCAATGTCATCCATCGATCCGTGTTGAACAGGCCCCTGAGAAAGAAAGAGCTCTTGCCGCTGTATCTTTCCTTTGTTGACTTACCGTACATGTTCATCGTCTTTCCCTTACCTGAGAACCACGTGAGTTCCCAGCCGACGGGTATGTTCCCGTTCCATTCCTCGAACGAGGGATTTTTAAGCAGGTTCACTTTCAACGGGACGTCCGGCAATTCCTCTATCTCTTCCCGACCCGCGCATCCGGACAGGGCGGCTGTGGCGAGAAACAGCAGTGTCACGACCAGCGATACTTTCTTGACAATCATCGATTCCTCCCGGGTGGTATATTTCTTGTACAATGTGACCAAGGAGAAGTTTCAATTCAACCGGTTCGGGTGACTCCAGAGAGGAAACCGTTCGACGACGACGTCCAAACGCTCACTATTCCTTACCGAACTGCTTCCACTTGAGTGCCATCTCCTCCAGCTTCCGCTGGACGAGATCGTTGACGGAACCTTTCGAATAGTTGCCGCTTTTGAGCAAGCTGCCCGCCCTGACGCCTGTGAGAATCGAAATGCCCTCATCAACCGAGCTGATCGCATAGATGTGGAACTTCCCCCGTTTAACGGCATTGATGACCTCCTCGTCGAGCATGAGATCCCGAACATTCTGTTTCGGTATGATCACTCCCTCGGTCCCCTTGCACCCCTTCGCCTTGCAGACCTTGAAAAAGCCCTCTATCTTCTCGTTTACGCCGCCGATCGGCTGTATCTCGCCCTTCTGGTTGATCGAACCGGTGATCGCGATGTCCTGGCGGATCGCCAGCCCGGCGAGGCTCGAAAGGATCGCGTACAGCTCGGTGGAACTGGCGCTGTCACCATCGACACCACCGTACGATTGCTCGAAACAGAGACTTGCACTCATGACAAGCGGATTCTTCCTGCCGTATTTGCCCCGCAGGTAACCGGACAGGATCAGGACACCCTTGTTGTGCGTGTTACCGCTCAGATCCGCTTCGCGTTCGATGTTGATCACGCCTGAATTGCCAAGCGCCGTACGTGCGGTAATCCGGGAGGGCTTCCCGAACAAGTAGTCACCAAGAATATAGACCGAAAGACCGTTGACCTGGCCCACCACGGCGCCTTTCGTGTCGATCATCAGCGTTCCCTCTTCTATCCGTTCCTGTAGCTTTTCCTCGATAAGGTTAACCCGCCTGATATGGCTCCGGATTGCCTGCTGCACGTGCTTCTTGCTCACCACCCCATTGCCGTCGACCCTGGCGTGATAGTCGGCCTCGCGGATGAGATCGGCGATCCTGCTGAATCGTGTCGACAGCTTGTTCTGCCTGCCGGCGAGCCTGACACCATACTCGACGACCGCCGCAACACCGGAGGGATCGAAACACCGCAGCGATTCCCTTTCACCAAGTCCCCTGATAAAACCCGCGTACTGTTTGATCACGAGCGCCTTGTTGTCGGTCTCGCGATCGAAATCCGCCCGTATTTTGAATATCTTGCTGAAATCCTCGTCGTGTTGCTGGAGAAGGTAGTACAGGTTGGCATCTCCGATCAGCACGATCTTGACCTTCACCTGCATCGGCTCCGGCTTGAGTGCCGATGATCCCATGAGATTGAACGGGTCGTAGCTCTGGATCACCGCCTCGGAACTCTTCAGCGTGCGCTTGAGGATCTGCCAGACGCCCGGTTCGATGAAGACGTCGAGTGCGTTCAGTACGAGGTATCCCCCGCTTGCCCGGTGAAACGAGCCCGACCGTATGTTCATGTGGTCGCTCTTTGACCATCCTCCCGAAGAAAACTCCCGCTCGATAACACCAAAAATGTTCTTCAGGTTCGGGAAATTCTCGATTATCACGGGAGGCGCCTTCGTATCGGAGTTGTCTACAACCACGTTGACGCGGAATTCCCTCAATGGATCGCTTGCAGACGGCATCTCGTCCGTCAGGGACATGGGAAGCTTGAGTTTCTCCTCCTCGCCACCCGAACGGAACAGGTCGAGCTTCTGCATCAAGCACTTCTCGACCTCGATCAGCACACGGGACAGCTCATCGTTACTGTACCGACTGTCGATCTCGTGGATCATCTCGTGGACCACGGGCTGGATCGTCTCGCTGTCGAGCTGCTCGAGTATTCTGCGCAGTTTCTTCTCGAACTCCTTCACTTCCAGGTATACCTGTCCCATTTCCTCGGACAATGTGCCGGCCGTCTTTTGCAGTTTCTCGAAAGTATCGCCGGGGATCTTTTTCTCCTCGACGAGCTGTGCGAGCTGGTTGAAGTTGACCGGGTTGCCCTCGTGGACGGGAAGGAGTTCCGGTCTGATCACCGGCCCCATCTGCATGCTGACCATGGCGAAGCCTTCCTTGCTGATCTTTTGTTCGAAGGCCGAGATGATCTTTTTCTGTTTCACCTGGATGCTCTCAATCAGTTTCTTGCGCCGGCTCTTGTAGTAATCGCTCTTGAATACGGCTGGTATCCTCTCCATCAGATCCAGAATGAGGGAATTCATGTCGGAGAAGAGCCGTTTTCCACGGCCCGCCTCGAGTTCGATACAGACGGGCATGTTAGGATTCTTGAAATTACGCATGTAACATATATCGGGAGGCACGGAACCCTTCTTTTCGAGCTGTTCGAGGAGGTGTTTGATCGTGGTTGTCCGGCCGGTTCCGACAAGGCCCGTGATGAAGATATTGTATCCCCTGTGATCCAGCTCGAGCCCCATCTTGATCGCATCGATCGCCCTGTCCTGACCGATGATGTTCTTACATGGCTTGATATTGGCGGTTGTCTTGAAATTGAAATACTTCTTCGGACAGCGCCACCTCAGCTTGCCAGCCGGCAGCTCCGGATACCTCGGTGCCTTTGCCATTCTCGATCCTCCAATTCCTCGAAAATGTGTTCCTTTTTGTAAAAAATAATTTCCGCTCTGCGTATCGGGTTCATCACGGAACGGAAAGGAGTCTAAATCATTTATACACCAAACGTCAAGGAAGCACTGCCACAGAGAAATCATCAGATTGAAATATCATTTAAGCTGTAATACAAAATGATGCTGGCTCAATGGGCCGTGTGCCAAACGTTCATAGGATAATTCCTTGAATCCACTAACTTCAAAAGCCGTCATTATATCATTGATAGTGTAGAGTCCGTAATTTTTTACAAATGATTGGAAGATCCTTTTGACTATTTCTGGAAAAGCAAGATCTAACCAAATAAAAAACCCTCCGGAACGGAGAACTCTTGCAATTTCCAGTATTGCATCTTCCCAATCGGGTACATGATGAAAAACATTCTGAGAAATAACCAAATCAATACTGGAATCCTCAAAAGATAATTCAGCTGCATCTTCAACCTGGAAATGTAAACGTTCGCCCTCTGGTTGTAATTTCCTGGCTATTTGAATCTGCTCAGCATCAAAATCAGTACCATAAACATTAAAATTATATGAATCTGCCAAATATGCAGAAACGAAGCCGATTCCACACCCAAGTTCCAAAACAGTATTGATTTTTTCTATCTCGATTTGTTGAAAAGCAGTCTGGATTTTCTTGATATTTCTTTCGGCTTTCTTTTTACGATTAACGAAACGTTTTTCAATCCGAGTCATTTTCATGATTTCAAATAGATCGAAAATTTCCGCCCGGCCTTCGTTGTCCAGGCAAAGCCCAATTTTTATGGATCATGCCGAAGTGCCCAAGAAAGAAACTTGCTCTTTGCAATGTGTCTTTCGATTTCAACCATCGATTATGAAATACTGCAACGACCAAGCTCACCTGCCGAAACCGCGCAGCAGTTACGGTCAGGTGCAGCGAGTGGTTAGACCATTTTTGTTAATTCAGAGATTCACAAAGTTCTCTTCCCCGCGGGGAGCATCAGGCACGCCAGATGTGTTGAGCGACGACAGCATAGAGCATGGCCAGAAGTACTGAGAGTAGATTCCCCACAAGGAAGTAGTTGTTCGAAATCTCGGTCTGCCTGTTTTCATGGAGTCTTGTCCCAATCTTCAGCGCACCAAACGCAATGAGAATCTGCGGAAATCCATGAAGGAGCCCCACAAACAAGACAGCTCGCTCAAGTTTGCCCTTTGCTGCCGATGCCTTGCGACCGGGACTGGCCTTAGGCGGTCCGATTGCCTTCTTGACGGCAGCAAAGATGAGCAAGCTCACAAGCTCACCGATAACGAAGACCACTGCAGCCGACAAGTACTTCATTTTTCCCGCTCTAGTTCTGCGGCGTCTATGAGGTCAAGCACAACGGCTCTGATCAACCTGTATTCCTCTATGAGTAGATGCTTCCTCCTTTTCCAGATCTGTGACCTGTTCTTACCATGTTTGGACGCGACTTCCTCATTGTTTGCGTTCGAGAGCATATCGAAAATGAGTGTATAATCCCTAGAATCCCACCGGTTGGTCAACCCATCAACTACGCTACATAGCCGAGTCAGGTTCTCAGCGAGTTTCTTGTCTGGAAGATCAAAGCAGAACCGGGGTTGACCTCGTCGCTTGTCTGTGAGCAAGGCTCTTGCTCGAGTCAGGCCAGGCCCCATCATCTCATACGCGATCTTTCTGCTGATGGGGGTCTGGATCTCCCCGTAGTGAGCAACGTAACGGATCCCAAAATCGTACCGGTTCTTGATTCGCGCCTCCTCGATGCAGAACATGGACTCAGCGGCTGAGCGCAAAGACCTTGGGACACCTTGGAACTCGTCACCCAGTGTTGTTGTATACGGAGATAGAACCTCGGCTTTCAGATGCCGATTGCAGGCCGACAGAAGGTTTTTGAACTGCCGTCGCAGCTTTGTTGCATGAAGCCGTCGGCTTCCAATGACATCACCCATCAGTATGAAGTATTTAGCCATCCTGGTTTGCTCAAGTGAAACATAGACCTAAGTATCATCACAGATGATACACACCTGTGTGCTTCATCATCAGTGTAACATATCGATCTCAGAATGTCACCCTCGGATTGACACTTCTGTGGGCGAACGGCACGTGCATCAGCTGCGGCGGGGTCGAGGCCCCGGCGC
>DAOVFR010000084.1 GCA_030672805.1 Candidatus Krumholzibacteriota bacterium | reverse complement strand
GATATTACCGGTTCGGGGAACCGCATCATTTCGAGTTGTACCGCGTGCCGCGGGTCGCAGAGCGTGTCCCCCGTGACGGAACCCTTGAGTCCGACCACGGCGATGATATCGCCGGTGTAGATCGTATCTATATCCTCGCGCTTATTCGCGTGCAGAATCAGAACCCTCTGAAGCCGCTCCTTGCGCCGGTCCCTCGAATTCACCACCTGGCTCCCCGAATTCAACGTCCCGCTGTATACCCGCAGATAGTGCAGTTTGCCGACGTACGGATCGGTCATCACCTTGAACACGAGCGCGGAGAAGGGTTCGTTGTCAGACGGATGACGTTCCTCTTCCTTCCTCGTAAACGGGTTGATGCCGCGGACGGGAGGGATGTCGGCGGGATTCGGAAGATACTTCACGACGGCATCGAGTAGCTGCTGGACGCCCTTGTTCTTGAAGGCCGAACCGCACAGTACCGGAACAACCTTGGCCTCGTTGACGGCCCGCCTGAGTGCCTTTTCTATCACGTTGTTCGAAACATCGGCGCCGTCGACAACATGATGAAGGATGGCATCGTCGAAATCGGCGAGCGATGCGAGCAGTTTCTCGCGCGCCCGGCCTGCCGCATCGATAAGGTCCCTTGGAATCTCCTCCTCGGTAAAGGCCGCCCCGAGACTTGCCTCGTCATAGAAAATTGCTTTCAACGTGATAAGGTCGATAACGCCCTTGAACAGCTCGCCGGATCCTATCGGAAGCTGGATCGGTACGGCATTCGCGCCTAGGCGCACGTGTATATTGTTCACGACGTTAAGAAAATCCGACCCCACGCGGTCCATCTTGTTCACGAACGCGAGCCTTGGAATGTGGTACCGGTCCGCCTGCCGCCATACCGTCTCCGACTGAGGCTCCACACCGCCCACCCCGCAGAACACCGCAATAACGCCGTCGAGAACCCTGAGACTCCGCTCAACTTCCACCGTGAAATCGACGTGCCCGGGCGTATCGATAATGTTGATCCGGTGGTCCTTCCATAAGCAGGTCGTCGCGGCGGAAGTTATCGTGATGCCGCGCTCCCTCTCCTGCGCCATCCAGTCCATGACGGTACTCCCCTCGTGCACTTCACCCATTCGGTGGACCTTGCCCGTATAGTACAGGATCCTTTCCGTCAGGGTCGTTTTACCGGCATCGATATGCGCTGTAATACCGATATTACGTGTTTTTTCGAGAGGATATTTCCGCGACATCCGGCTTCTCCCTGCCGGGGTGACCGACCCGCCCGACAGGAAAATCGCGTGGCAGGTCACCCGGTGGCACACAATGATGTTAAAGCACGTTTGCTTTCACTCATTTATGTCTATCCTTCTCCCCCACTTGGAACCCGAAACCCACCGGATACCAATATGGACTCCACCCTTCCTCAACACCAAGAAGTTCTATAGCAACCGGCCGCATGCGGCCGTTGAGCTTTTTACCACCTGTAATGAGCGAACGCCTTGTTGGCTTCGGCCATGCGGTGCGTGTCCTCGCGCTTCTTGACCGAAGGCCCATCCAGCTTGCTGGCGAGCAACAATTCCGAAGCGAGTTTCTCGGCCATCGTTTTCTCCGTCCTCTGCTTCGCGAAACCGATGATCCAGCGCATTGAAAGGGCCAGCCTGCGATTCGAGCGAACCTCGATAGGAACCTGATAGGTCGCTCCACCGACACGCCGTGACGTAACCTCGAGAACGGGCTTCACGTTATCAATCGCCTTTTTGAGTACCTCGAGCCCATTCTGCCCCGTCCTGTCCTTGATAATATCCATCGCGTCGTACACTATTTTCTCGGCAACACTCTTCTTGCCGCGCCGCATAAGGTAATTGATGAATCTTGCGAGCAGGGTGTCTCCGTACTTCGGGTCCGGTATAATTTCCCTGCGAACAACCTCTCTTCTGCGCGGCATTTTACAAAATCCTTCCTACGATGCGGCCGCCGTCCTCTTCGGCCGCTTGACACCATACTTCGAACGACTCTTTGTCCTGCCCTCGACGCCGCTCGTATCGAGCGTGCCGCGGATGATATGGTACCGCACGCCCGGCAGGTCCTTGACACGGCCGCCGCGGATCAGGACGATCGAGTGCTCCTGGAGATTGTGGTTCTCACCCGGAATATATGCGGTAACCTCATGCCCGTTCGTGAGCCGCACCCTTGCCACCTTGCGCATCGCGGAGTTCGGCTTTTTCGGCGTCGACGTGTACACCCTCGTGCATACGCCGCGCTTCTGCGGGCACCCCTGAAGGGCCGGGGCACTCATCTTCCGGTGAAGCTTCTTGCGCCCTTTCCGGACCAGTTGATTGATCGTCGGCATCGCTAACCCACTTAACTCCAATTACACCAATATATTACAGACCACCGGGGCTGTTTGCCAAACACAATTCCCGCACCTATTACAGGATGCGAAAAGGTAATCTAACACCCAACTATATGCTTGTCAAGTAAAATGTTAACAAGATTTAAATACCTTCTTCGGCCGATTCCGGCCGATTCCGTGCCTCTGGCGAAAAAACACAACTGTCGGACGCCCTATGAAGCCCCCCCCTTCATCTCGTTGACCATCTCTATGATCACTTCATCGGCAAACTCCTTCTCGAGCAGTTCCTCCTCGCTCACATCCTTGATGATCTTGATATTACCGTACTTATGCAGACCCGTTCCCGCCGGAATGAGGTGCCCCATCACGACGTTTTCCTTGAGTCCCATGAGGTGGTCCACCTTGCCCTGGACAGCCGCCTCGGTCAGGACCCGCGTCGTTTCCTGGAAACTCGCCGCCGAGATGAAACTCTCGGTCGTCAGCGAGGCTTTTGTGATTCCGAGCAGAAGCGGTTTGAAAGTAGCCGGTGTGCCTTTTTCCTTCATCGTGCGCTCGTTCTCCCCGCGGAACTCGCCCTTGCCGACTATATCCCCCTCGAGGAACCTCGTACCGCCGGGATCCTCGACGACGACCTTCTGCAGCATCTGGCGCACGATTACCTCGATGTGCTTGTCGTTGATATGGACCCCCTGAAGCCGGTAGACTTCCTGGATCTCGTTCACGAGGTAATTCTGCGCAGCGTTCACGCCCTTGATACTGAGGATATCGAAGGGGTTGACGGGACCCTCGGTGAGATTGTCACCCGCCTCGACGTGATCGTTCTCGTAGACACTCAGGTGCTTGCCCTGCGGCACTATGTAGCTGCGTCCGTCACCACCTTCGTTCACGACGATGATCTTGCGCATACCCTTTGCCACCGGGCCAAACTCGACGATCCCGTCGATTTCCGAAACAACTGCCGCCTCCTTGGGCTTGCGAACCTCGAACAGCTCGGCCACCCTCGGCAGACCGCCGGTGATATCGCGTGTCTTCGTGATCTCCTTCGGGATCCTGCAGATGATATCACCAGGCAAGAGATCATCACCGGCATGGACGATCACATAGGCGCCGGTCGGAATGATGAAGTTGCCGATGGCCTTGTTCTTCTTGTCGACAAGCTCGATCCGCGGGTGAAGTTTCTTGTCACGATCGTCGATGATGACCATCTGGCGCAGTCCCGTTTTGTCGTCGAGCTGTTCCTTGAGCGTCTTGCCCTCGACGATATCGGTGAACCTGACCTTCCCGCCCTTGTCTGATATGATGAAGTCGGAGTAGGGGTCCCAGTCGTAAATAATGTGTCCCTTCTCAACTTGTTCCCCTTCCTTGACCCGCAGGGTCGCGCCATAGGGAACTCCGAACCTTGCCCGGATGCGGTCGCTCTTCTGGTCGCGGATCAGCACCTCTCCCTTGCGGCTGATCGCTATTATATCACCGCCGCGGTTGGTGATCATCTTGACCCTGCTTAACTCGACGGCTCCCGGGTGGTTCGTTTCCTTCTGAGTGTGCTCGGCGATACGGCTTGCGATACCGCCCACGTGGAAGGTTCTCAAAGTGAGCTGTGTTCCCGGCTCACCGATGCTCTGCGCCGCGATGACCCCCACCGCCTCTCCGATATCGACGAGCTCACCGGTGGCGAGGTTCCTCCCGTAGCAATGCGCGCAGGCGCCTCGCTTGGCCTCGCAGGTAAGCACGGAGCGGATCCTCACACTCTCGACTCCCCGCTCTTCCACCTCGCTGGCGAGGCCCTCGTCGATCAGCATGTTGGCCTTGATAATAACATCTCCCGTCTGGGGATCGATGACGTCGTCGACGACTACACGTCCGAGTATACGGTCGCTCAGCGCCTCGATGATTTCCTCTCCCTCCTTCAACGCCGAGATGTCTACACCCATGATCGTTCCGCAGTCGGGCTCGGTGATAATCACATCCTGGGCCACGTCTACGAGCCGTCGGGTGAGATATCCGGCATCCGCCGTCTTGAGCGCCGTATCGGCGAGACCCTTTCGGGCGCCGTGTGTCGAGATGAAGTATTGCAGAACGGTAAGCCCTTCCTTGAAGTTCGCCGTGATCGGCATCTCGATGATCTCACCGATCCCGCCGACGATCCGCTTCTGAGGCTTCGCCATGAGCCCCCTCATCCCGGCGAGCTGGCGAATCTGGTCCTTGTTACCCCGGGACCCCGATACGGCCATCATGTAGATCGGGTTGAACCCATCCCGGTCCCTGCCGAGGTTCTCCAGCATCGCATCAGCGACGTTGTTGGATGTGTGCGTCCACGTATCGACGATCTTGTTGTAGCGCTCGCCGTCGGTGATCAACCCGCTCTTGTACTGCTTATGGATCTTGTTGATCTCGATCTGAGCCTTCTTGATGAGATCCGGCTTCTCATCGGGAATGACGATATCGTCGATGCTTATCGTGATACCGGCCTTGGTCGCGTAGCCGAACCCTATCTCCTTGAGGCGCTCGAGGAACATGACCGTTTTCGCGTTCCCGAGCTTCTTGCAGCAGTTTGCCACGATATTGCCGATCGTCTTCTTATCTATCAGTTCGTTGATGTATCCAAGCTCTTCAGGCACTACCCCGTTGAAGACCACCCTTCCCACGGTCGTGTTGATTATCTCGCCTTCGATCCTCACCTTGACCCTGGCGTGGAGAGCGATGACCCCGGCATTGTACGCCCTGATGGCTTCCTCGGCACTGTAGAAGACCTTGTCTTCGCCGACGGCGCCGTCCTTTGCCATTGTGATGTAATAAAGACCAAGGACCATGTCCTGCGACGGCGAGGCGACAGGCGACCCGTTCGCCGGCGAAAGGATATTATTCGCCGACAGCATCAGCGTGCGCGCCTCGAGCTGCGCTTCGTAGGAGAGAGGTACATGCACCGCCATCTGGTCTCCGTCGAAATCGGCGTTGAACGCGGTGCAGACCAGCGGGTGAATCTGTATCGCCTTGCCCTCGACAAGGAGCGGCTGGAAAGCCTGTATGCCGAGCCTGTGCAGCGTCGGCGCCCGGTTCAGCATTACGGGGTGGTCCTTGATAATCTCCTCGAGGATGTCCCAGACCTCGGGCCGCTCGCGCTCGACAAGCTTCTTGGCGCTCTTGACGGTCTGGACATAACCCTTCTCCTCGAGCTTTCTGATGATGAACGGTTTGAAAAGCTCGAGCGCCATCGACTTCGGCAGGCCGCACTGGCCGATCTCGAGCTCGGGACCGACAACGATCACCGAGCGTCCGGAGTAATCTACGCGCTTGCCGAGAAGGTTCTGGCGGAAGCGTCCCTGTTTTCCCTTGAGCATATCGCTGAGGCTCTTGAGCGGCCTGTTCCCCTGTCCCCTTACCGCTCGTGAACGTCGGCTGTTGTCGAAGAGAGCGTCGACCGCCTCCTGCAGCATCCGTTTCTCGTTCCGCAGGATGACCTCGGGCGCACGGATCTCGATCAGTTTCTTCAGCCTGTTATTCCTGTTGATGACCCGCCTGTACAGATCATTGAGATCCGAAGTGGCGAATCTTCCGCCCTCGAGAGGGACGAGGGGACGGAGATCGGGGGGCAGAACCGGAATGACATCGAGGACCATCCATTCGGGCCTGTTCTGGCTCTGCCGGAACGCCTCGACGACACGGAGACGCTTCAGAACGTCTTTCTTGCGCTGGACCGATGTCTCTACCTTTGCCTGGGCCCGGAGGTTGATGGAAAGCTCCTCGACGTTGATCTGGGCAAGGAGTTCCCTGATGGCCTCGCCGCCCATCATCGCCCTGAACTCCAGGCCCTGGTCCACGAGGTCGTTGTACGACTCGTCATCGATCATATCCTTGTGCTTCAGCTCCGTGCTCCCCGGATCGATGACCACGTGCGATTCGTAGTACAGGATGCGCTCCAGGTTCCGGACCGTCATATTGAGGATATATCCGATGCGGCTCGGGACACCCTTGAGAAACCAGATATGCGCGACGGGGACGGCAAGCTCGATGTGTCCCAGACGCTCTCTCCGCACCCGCGAATGGGTCACCTCGACGCCGCACCGGTCGCAGATCACTCCCCGGTACCGGATTCTCTTGTACTTGCCGCAGGCGCATTCCCAGTCCTTGACCGGTCCGAAGATCCGCTCGCAGAACAGTCCATCCTTTTCGGGTTTGAAGGAACGGTAATTTATCGTCTCGGGCTTCGTAACCTCGCCGAAACTCCACGAACGTACGATTTCCGGCGAGGCGAGCTGAATCCGCATCGCCTGTATGTCCGTGGGTTTTTTCCGGTCCTTGTCCAAAAAGGCAGTATACAAAAGAAACCTCCAGTCAGATACCGTTTCCTGACTTCCGGGGCGGGATTTAAGGGTATCTAATTCTTTTCGAGCTGCACATCCAGACAGAGACTCTGCAGCTCCTTTATCAGCACGTTGAATGATTCGGGCAGCCCCGGTTCCGGAGCATTATCGCCCTTCACGATTGCTTCATATATCTTGCTCCGGCCGGCAACGTCGTCCGATTTTACCGTCAGCAGTTCCTGGAGGCTGTACGCCGCGCCGTACGCCTCGAGCGCCCAAACCTCCATCTCACCGAAACGCTGTCCGCCAAACTGGGCTTTTCCGCCAAGCGGCTGCTGTGATACGAGCGAATAAGGTCCAATCGAACGAGCGTGTATCTTGTCGTCGACAAGATGGGAAAGCTTCATTATGTAAATGTACCCGACCGTGATATCCTCGTCGAACGGGTCGCCGCCGATTCCGTCGTACAGTGTCGATTTGCCGTTATCGGACAGGCCTGCATCGACCAGCGCTTTCCTGATCTCTTCGATTGACGCTCCGTCGAATACGTGTGTCGCCACCCGGTAGCCTTTTTCATGCGCTGCCCAGCCGAGGTGCGTTTCGAGGATCTGCCCGACATTCATACGGCTCGGCACACCGAGCGGGTTCAGTATGATCTGGACGGGTGTACCGTCGGGCAGGTACGGCATATCCTCCTCGGGAACGATGATCGACACTACTCCCTTGTTCCCGTGGCGACCCGCCATCTTGTCACCAACGGAGACCTTGCGCTTCCGTGCGATGAACACCTTCACCAGTTTGCTCACGCCGGGAGGGAGCTCGTCGCCGCGCATCACACGCTCGGTCTCCTTCTCGTACTTCTGGCCGATGCCGTCGATCGCCCTTGCAGCCGCCTCCATGAGGGACTGGATCTTCATGTCAACCTTGACATCCTTGACGATCGGCAACCCCCAGTGAAGGTGGTCGACGTCGATGCTGCCGTACAGCTTCTCCGTGATCTTGCGCCCGGCACGCGCCTGGATCTCACCCGTCTCGGAATGGATCAGCTTCTCGGTGGTTTGACCGATCATGAGTTTCGCGAGACGTTCACGGCGCTTCTCCTTGACATGCTCGACCTCCTGCTCCTTCTGACGGAGCAGCTCCTGTATCTTCTTCTTTTCGTGGCTCTTGGCCCGATCGTCACGTTCCTTGCGCGAGAAGAGCTTGATGTCGACGACGATACCGTCCATTCCGGGAGGCGCCTTGAGCGAGGCGTCTCTCACATCGCCCGCCTTCTCGCCGAAGATCGCCTTGAGCAGCCTTTCCTCGGGAGTAAGTTCCGTCTCCCCCTTCGGCGTCACCTTGCCGACGAGAATGTCCCCCGCCTTCACGCGGGCGCCGATCCTCACGATCCCGTCCTCGTCGAGGTTCGCCAGCATTTCCTCGCTTACGTTCGGCATCTCACGCGTGATCTCCTCCATGCCCGCCTTCGTGTCGCGAACCTGCGTTTCGAATTCCTCGATGTGGATAGACGTGTAGACATCGTCCTTGACAAGCTTCTCGCTTATGATGATCGCATCCTCGAAGTTGTACCCGCGCCACGGCATGAAAGCGACGAGGACATTCTTGCCGAGGGCGATCTCGCCTTTCTCCGTCGCCGAGCTGTCAGCTATGACATCGCCCTTCTTGATGCGCTGTCCCACATCAACGATCGGTTTCTGGTTGATGCAGGTGTCCTGGTTGGAGCGCTGGAACTTGATAAGCCTGTACTCGTCGATGCCGCCGAAGCCGCTGAAATCATCCAGGCTTTCCTCGTCTTTCCGCGAGCTGTAGCTCACGAGGACTCGATCGGCCACAACACTCTCGACGCGCCCGCTCCTTCTCGCAATAGCAAGCACCCCGGAGTCATAAGCAATTTTCCGTTCGAGTCCTGTGCCGATGAGCGGAGCCTCGGCCTTGATCAACGGAACCGCCTGGCGCTGCATGTTGCAGCCCATCAGCGCCCTGTTCGCATCGTCGTGCTCGACGAACGGGATGATAGCGGCGGCTGCACTGAGAAGCTGGTTGGGAGAGACATCCATGTAGTTGACCTCTTTCGGGTCTACTACGACAAAATCACCCCTGCACCTCGCCATAACGAGCGGTTGAATGAACCGCCCATGCTTATCAAGCTTCGAGTTTGCATGCGCTATAATCGCTACATCTTCCCTGTCGGCCGAGAGCATCTCGATCTTATTCGTGACCACGCCTTTCTTGACGGTGCGGTACGGGGTTTCGAGAAAACCGAATTCGTTCACGCGGGCGTAGGTTGCCAGCGATGTGATCAGGCCGATGTTGGGACCCTCGGGGGTCTCGATGGGGCACATCCGCCCGTAATGGGTGAAGTGAACGTCACGAACCTCGAACCCGGCCCGCTCCCTCGTGAGGCCGCCGGGCCCCAGTGCGGACAACCTTCTTTTG
>DAOVFR010000094.1 GCA_030672805.1 Candidatus Krumholzibacteriota bacterium | reverse complement strand
ATTCGCTCGACGCGATCGAGGACGAGGGAGGGAAAATCCAGATAAGGTGTATAATGAACAGGAATCCGGACCGTCTGGAGATATATTTCAGCGATAACGGGAGGGGTATGAGCGCGGGCGTTCGAAGACGGGTTTTCTCTCCGGGGTTCACGACAAAGAGCAGGGGATGGGGACTGGGACTGGCGCTCGTAAAAAGGATAGTCGAGGATATTCACCACGGGGCGATCAAGGTTCTCAGCTCCCAGGTGAACAGGGGGACGACGTTCCTGATATCGTTTCCCGTCGTCTGAGCCGGGTGAAAAGGGAGATAACGTGAAGGAGAAAAAGATACTGTGGGTTGACGACGAGATAGATCTTTTGCGGTCACACATGATATTCATCGAGGAGAAGGGGTACCACATTCGCGGGGTCGCGAGCGGGGAAGAGGCGATTAACCTTCTTGGGAAAGAACGATTCGATCTGATCCTGCTCGATGAGACGATGCCCGGCAAGAGCGGGTTCGAGACGCTGCTCGAGATCAAGGAGGTCGACCCGAACCTTCCCGTGATCATGATCACGAAGAACGAGGCGGAGGATCTCATGGAGCAGGCGATCGGGATGAAGATCGACGATTACCTGCTCAAGCCGGTCAATCCCCTCCAGATTTACTCGGCGGTCAAACAGCTGCTCGAGTCTCACAAGATCCAGGAAGGGACAGTGAGCAAGGATTACCTGCAGGTCTTCCGGCGAATCAGCGACGAGGTGGTGCGGGGTCCGGACTGGGAGGGGTGGGCGAGGATTCACCAGGAGCTCTCGCAGTGGGATCTCGAGTTCGACCGGTTCAGCGGGACCGGCCTCAATCAGACGCACCAGGACCTGCGCAGGAACTGCAACGTTGAATTCGGCCGGTATATCGAGGACAGTTACATGCAGTGGATCAATTCGAAGGAGCGTCCGATCCTGAGCGTCGATGTCTTCAAGCAGTTTGTCTTTCCGCCGATCTACGCGAAGGAAAAGGTCTACTTCATCGTCATTGATTGCATGAGGTACGACCAGTGGCTGAAGATAGAGGATCTGCTTGCACCTTTTTACAACATCCGGCGAGATTACTACTACTCGATCCTTCCGACTGCCACGCCCTACTCGAGGAACGCGGTTTTCTCGGGGCTGTTTCCGCTCGATATCCAGAAGCTTTATCCGAAATACTGGCTCGAGCGTTCGAAGGACGATCTGAGCAAGAACCGGTATGAAAAGAATCTGATGATCGAGCAATTCAAGCGCTCGAGGATCGGCAACATCACGACGAAGTATATCAAGATCTACGAGATCGAGGAAGCGAACGAGATCCGAAAGCAGGTAAGCAGCTATACGAACATCCAGTTTGTTGCGATGGTTTTCAATTTCCTCGATATCCTCGCCCACGGCAGGAGCCAGAACGAGATCCTGCAGGAGATCGCGCCGGACGAGAGTGCGTTCAGATCGCTCATGCGTTCCTGGTTCAGCCACTCGGCGCTGTTCGAGATCCTCAAGAAGATATCGAGGCAGGGGGCGAAGGTAATCATCACGACCGACCACGGGGCGATCCTGGGCTGCAAGGCGAGTCTCGTGCACGGAAACCGGGACACATCGACGAACCTCCGGTACAAGTTCGGGGAAAACCTCAACGGGGACGCCAAACAGACGTTCCTGATCCGCAGGCCTCTCGACTACAAGCTTCCCGCGGAAAGCCCGTCGAAGAACTACATCATCGCGAAGGAGAACTACTACTTCGTGTACCCGACAAAGTTCCACAAGTACGAGAAACAGTACCGCGGGACCTTTCAGCACGGGGGAGTATCTCTTGAAGAGATGATAATTCCCTGTATGATGCTGACACCGAAGTAATTATCCCTTTTTCCGGCAAGGAGTCGTACCGGTGAGCCGCCTGGACAGCTTTTCAGGGCAGCGCACCCGCACCGTTCTGTCGACGGATTCGCCATCGGGGACGCTCGCCCTTGGCGAAGCGATCGGGAGCCTTGTCCCCGCCGGAACGGTCATCTCTCTGGAGGGAGGGCTCGGTGCGGGAAAGACTCTTCTCGCCAAGGGCATATGCTCGGGGCTCGGTGTTGACGACGAGGTTCTGAGCCCCAGCTTTATCCTGGTCGAGGAATACGCGGGAGATCTGCCCGTGCTTCACTTCGACCTGTACCGCCTCGAAAAGCTGGGAGATGTGGAGCGGCTCGGACTGTACGAAGCCATCGACGGCAGGAACGTTGTGATCGTCGAGTGGGGGGACCGGCTTCCCCGCGAGGCGTTCGATTGCGATATCCGTATATCGATGAAGGTGACGGGCTCCGAGGGACGGAAGATAGCGGTTGAAGCCCCCGGCCCGTTCATCGATGCCCTGTCACGGGAGGTCGGCCAATGACGCTTCCCGTGATGCTCTCGCTCGATACGTCGCACATGAAGGGGAGCGTGGCCGTATCAAAGGGCGCGGAGGTGCTCTGCGAGGTTCTGTTCGACGCAAGTGACACGCATTCCGCGACACTTATGCCGGCCGTTGACGTGTGTCTTGCAACGGCGAAGGTGAGTCTTTCCGAGGTCGACCGATTCGCCGTCGTCGTGGGCCCGGGAAGTTTCACGGGCTTGAGAATCGGTCTCGCCACGGTGAAGGCGTTTGCCGCGATTCGCGGGCGGTCCGTCGTGCCTGTCCCCGGTCTCGAGGTCCTCGCCGCCGCGTTTCCGTACGCGCGCGATCGGGTGTTTCCCCTGATAGATGCACGGAGAGGGGAGGTCTACGGGGCCCTGTACGAAACGACGGCTGGAACGCCGGCGGAAAGGGTTCCGCCCTTTTCAGCCAGGCCGGCTGATGTTGCCGCAATCGCGGCCGCCGCCGGGGTGGAAGGTCCTCTTATTCTCTGCGGCACGGGCGCTCTACGGTACAGGGACCTCCTCGCGCGGACCTTTCCCGGGGGAAGCGTTATCGCAGGCGAATACTGGGCGGTTCCCAGGGCGTCGCTGCTAGCCGCCCTCGCGCATCATCGTGAAGCGGTTTCCTACGTGGAGCTCCAAGGCCTCGAACCGCTCTATATCCGTTCGCCGGATGCGAGGCTGCCCTCCTCCTCGAAACTGAAGGCCGGCGGGGGAGCCGATGGTTAGTGATTTGCTGATCAGGGACATGCGAGAGCAGGACCTTCCGCAGGTCCTGGTCGTCGAGGAGGCGAGTTTTCCCTCGCCCTGGACCGTGAGTATGTTCAGGAACCAGCTTCGAATCGGGGACATCGGCATCAACCTGGTGCTCGAGGAGGGCGGATCGATCGTCGGGTACGCGGCCGCCTGGGTGGCATGCGACGATGTGCATCTTTTCAGTATCGCAGTGCTGCCGCGCAGCCGCGGCCGCGGTCACGGCGGCAGGCTGCTCGATGCGGTGATCGGACTTGGAAAGGTGAAGGGGGGAAGAACGGTGATCCTCGAGGTACGGGAGAGCAACACAGCGGCAAGGCGGTTCTACGGCAGGCGCGGGTTCGAGCAGGTCAGCAGGTGCAGGAAGTACTACTCCGACACCGGTGAGGATGCTCTCATCATGGAGCTGCGGCTGCATGAATGACCGGCGCCGGCAGATGCTCGGATCCCTCGCGGGAGTATCGGATCTTGCCGTCGTTCTCGGCTCCGGCCTTTCCGGGATGGTTTCGCATGTGAATGTTGAACGGGCCATACGGTACGCCGATATTCCGGATTTCCCGAAACCGGCCGTCAGGGGACATCCGGGACGTCTGCTCCTCTGTAGTATGGGAAGATCCCGGCTGCTGATCTTTTCGGGCCGGTTCCACCTCTACGAGGGCGGCGGCATGGACCGTGCAGGCGTCATCGTTGCCCTCGCGGCGGAGCTGGGGTGCCGCCGCATTCTGCTGACCCAGGCTGCGGGGAGCCTCGGCAGGAACCTCCTTCCCCGGTCATGGATGCTTCCATCCGATGTGATGTCCCTCCCTCCACGGGAACTGCCCCGTGGACCCGCGCCGGGCGTGAGCGGACGGGAGCCTCACCGGTCCCCGGCTCGCCTTGTATCGCCAAGGTTCAGGGCGGAGGTCGGCGCCGCTGCGTCCAGGGCCGCCGTCCAGGTGTACGACGGTATTCTCTTCTGGACGCCGGGACCCGCCTACGAGACAGCTTCGGAGGCCGTCGCGGCCAGCAGGCTCGGCGCCGATGCGGCATCGATGTCCGCGATGCCGGAGCTCATGGCGGCAAGACGGCTCGGCGTCGAGGCGGCATGCCTGAGCAGGATAACGAACCACACGTGCAACGTCTCGCGGCGGCGCACCGATCACGGGGATGTCATTCGAAGCGGTAAGAGGGGCATCGGCGAGTTGTTCATGATCATCACGGAACTCATCAGGCACTCTTCCCGGTCCCCGGTCCGGGCCCCCTGTCCGGAATAAAAAAGCTCTGGCCGCCATTTTGCATAGGTGTTAGTATTTTCGTAGAGTGTGAATCCGCGGTGTGAATTAACCGGGTGGCGGTATGAACTGGCTGAAGCGGGCGAAACAGGGCATCAAGACGTGGCGCAAGCGCGACATACCGGACGGGCTGTGGGAGAAGTGTCCTTCCTGCGGAGAGATACTGTACAGAAAAGAGCTCATCAAGCTGCTCTCGGTATGTCCCAAATGCCGGTATCATTTCCGCATCGATGCCTTTACATACATCGGTATCCTCACCGACAGGAACAGCTTCACAGAGATGGATGCCGGACTCGTCTCGGGCGATCCGCTCGGATTCAGGGACAGCAGGAAGTACAGGGACCGCGTCAAGGATGCGCGAAGGAAGACGGGAATGAACTCGGCCATCGCCACCGGTACGGCGCGCCTGGACGGGCGGAAGGTCGTCCTGGCAGTAATGAACTTCGGCTTCATGGGCGGGAGCATGGGGTCGGTCGTCGGCGAGAAGATCACCCGTGCCGCGCGGCGGGCCGTCCAGGAGAGGATTCCCCTGATCATCGTTTCGTCTTCCGGCGGCGCGCGCATGCAGGAGTCGATCCTTTCTCTCATGCAAATGGCAAAGACGTCGGCCGCGATCGCACTCGTCTCGAACAATGCGATTCCGTATATTTCGATCATCACCAATCCGACGACAGGCGGGGTCGCCGCCTCGTTCGCGTTCCAGGGAGACGTCATCATCGCCGAACCGAAGGCGCTGATAGGGTTCGCCGGTCCTCGTGTGATCCGTGAAACGGTAGGCGAGGAACTGCCGGAGGGATTCCAGCGCTCCGAATTTCTTCTCGAACACGGAATGATCGATATGATCCGCAGCCGCCAAGAACTTAAAGGTGTCCTGGGCTTTGTCCTCGACAGTCTCATGCGCGGAGCAGCGACCAGGGTGAAGGAAGAACACAGGGAGCATGACCGCACAACGATCTCACTTATCCGGTAGGGGGCGGCCCTTTCCCCACATCGATTTTCTCTTCTCTCTAAGACCCACCCGGATGAAACTCGGCCTCGAGAATATATCACGGCTGCTCGAGCTGCTCGGAGACCCTCACAGACGGGTGCCCGC
Organism: Candidatus Krumholzibacteriota bacterium; assembly: GCA_030672805.1. Classification (GTDB taxonomy): domain Bacteria; phylum Krumholzibacteriota; class Krumholzibacteriia; order Krumholzibacteriales; family Krumholzibacteriaceae; genus DAOVFR01. The sequence goes on along the minus strand of DAOVFR010000094.1, from coordinate 3,282 downwards.
CGTTCTCGTCGCGGGGACGAACGGGAAGGGTTCGGTAACGACGTTTATCTCCTCGATCCTTTGCCGGTGCGGGCTTCGAGTCGGCACCTTCTATTCTCCGCACCTGTTCCGCGTGAACGAGCGGATCAGAATCGACGGTGACGAGATACCTTCTGCGGACCTCGACGGGATCATCGGCCGTCTCAGGGAGCATCACGGGGAGGCCCCGTTCACGTTCTTCGAGGGGCTCACCGCCGCCGCCGCCGTGCATTTCGAACGGAACGGGGTCGACGCTGCCGTCTTCGAGGTCGGGCTCGGCGGCAGGCTCGATGCGACACGGCTCGTGAACGCGGCCGTTACCGTCATCACGGGAATCTCGCGAGACCACGGTGAGCACCTCGGAAGGACGAAGCGGCGGATACTGACAGAAAAGCTCGGCATCGTGAGGCCGCGGGTCCCGCTTGTCGCACACCTCTCCACCAGGACGCTGCGCGATGCCGCACGGCGCGCCTGTTCCAGGAAGGGTGTACCGTTCGTGGACGTCTTCGAGGACACGGTCGCCGGGCTGCGCTCGATCGGAGGGGACGGCATGATGGTCGATATCACGACCCCTGTGCGGCGGTACCGGGGGGTGCGGCTCCGGATGATCGGCGAGGTTCAGATGAAGAATGCGGCGACGGCGGTACGGACCGCCGAGGTGCTCGCGGCGAGCTGCCTCCGTGCGGACACCGCCGCCGGCCGGGAGGCACGCGGCGCGTGGCGGCGACTTCGGCGGAAGCTCCGCCGGCTGCCGTCCCGGCCCGTCAAGGAAGGTCTGTCCGGAGCGTTTCTCCCCGGGCGGTTCCAGGTGCTGCCCGGCACCCCGCGAATCATATTCGACGTCTCTCATAATGAGGAGGCGCTGGCGGCGTCGCTGGACACGCTTCGATTGCTCTCGCCGCCCGAAAGGAATATCCTGATATTCGGCGTGTTGTCGAACAAGAAACTGGGGCGTTTCCCGCGGCGTGCCGCGGTGGCCGCCCGATCGATCTACCTTGTTCCCTTGCGGAACAGCAGGGGGGCGGACAGACAGCGGCTGCTCGAGCTGTTCGCCGGTGCGGGCGGGAAAGGAAACAACTGTACGATCGCAGCCGTGCGGGGAATGGGCGAGGCTGTACGCGCGGCACAGAGGGAGCTGGGCGCCGGCGATACGCTGCTGGTTTTCGGTTCCCATCACACCGTCGAAGAGGCGGCCGGATTCCTTTAACGGAACATTGCGAAGGAGAGGAAGGGTAATGAGTGTTTTTCTCGGCATCGATATCGGTGGAACCAACATCAAGCTGGGGCTCGTGAAGGATAACGGAGAGATCCAGGTGAGCGGGAAGATACCGACTCGAGGCGAGGAAGGACCCTCCGCGGCGGCCTCCCGGGTGAAGGAATGGTTCATCGAACACTGCATTGACCGGCAGGACGCGAAGGCGGCGGGAATTGGCTGCGCCGGGCTCATCGACGGGAAAGGGGGATTTCTCCATGTCTCCCCGAACCTGCGCGGCTGGGAGAACGTTCCGCTGGCTGAGGTCTTCACCGGTGAACTGTCGCTTCCCGCCTTTCTGGATAACGATGTGAACTGTGCCGCGTACGGTGAATTCCGTAAAGGTGCTGGGAAGGGCACGAAGTATTTCATCTGCATGACGATGGGTACCGGGCTGGGCGGAGGTATCATCATCGACGGTTCGCTGTACCGGGGCTCGCGGGGGTTCGCCGGGGAGATCGGGCACACGGTTGTGCTGGCGGGCGGTCCCGGGTGCAGCTGCGGTTCGAAGGGATGTCTCGAGGCGCTCGTGGGGGCGGGTGCGATCGTCGACCGTGCGCGGGGACTGCTCGGCGGGAAGAGGGAAAGCATGCTCGATGACAATGACGACCTTACCGTCGAGATGATCTCGAAGGCCGCATTCAGCGGGGACAAACTCGCCGCGAAGGTGTTCAAGGAAACGGGGCGCTTTCTCGGAATCGGGATCGCGAACCTCGTGCACCTCTTCAATCCGGAAGTGATCGCCATCGGCGGCGGCGTCGCGGGCGCGGGAGATTTTCTTTTCGAGCCCGCCAGGAAGTCGTTCAGGGAGCATGTGATGGACGATATACTGGCCGACGCACGCATCGTCCCGGCACAGCTCGGTAACAAGGCTTCTTTCCTCGGTGCGGCTTTCCTCGCGATGGAAGGCGCCGCGGGTGCTTCCGTGTGATTGGTGAACGGGGGACGCGTTGACTCATCCGATCAGGGCAATACCTGCCGCCGTTCTCGCGGCGGCTGTCATATCGGGCGCTGCCGGCACACCCGGTGCGCAGCCGGCGGACGATCGGGCGGCCGGGACCGACACGACCCTCTACCGCGTTTCCGCCGCCCACCTGAGGTCCACCCTCGAGGATGGTGAGCGGGTCGCGTACCTTACCGGCGGCGTCACCATCATCCATCAGACGGCCACCATCACGAGCGGGAGCGGAAGGCAATATCCCGACAGGAACTACACCGTCCTGCTCGACGGGGTGCACGGGATCGACGGCACACTCGAGATGTTCGGCGATATCGGGGAGTACTTCAGCAATACGAATACACTCGTCATGGTGGGGAACGTGCGAATGCTCGACAAGGGATGGGTGATGCTGTGCGACAGGGTGGAGTATGACCGCAGGGCGCGTGTCGCGATCCTGACCGGCAATCTCCGGCTTGCGGACAGCACCAGGGTGATGTACGCGGACAGCATCTTCTACGACCGCAACGCCGAAGTGGCCGACGCGTTCGGCAGCGTGGTGCTGATCGACGAAACGGAGGATTACTCGATAGCCGGTGACCATGTCAGGTTCGACAGGAACAGGAAGGAAGCCGTGGTCGACGAGCGCCCGATCCTTACCTTCGACATGAGGGCGGTGGAGCAGGGGCGGATCACTAGCCGCTGGATGCATTTCGACGTGGACAGGCAGATCGGTACGGCGCTCGGCGATGTCAACATGATCAAGGGTGATACACGGGCCCACTGCGATTCGGCCGTAATCCACGAGGATGAGGGGCTCATCGAGCTGCGCGGCAGCCCCCGCGCGACGAACGGTCCCTCCGGTATGACGGGCAGGCGGATGGACATCCACTACGATGACGAGGGGGTCAAGCGGATCATCATCCCGGACAGCGGCCGGCTCACCGAGAAGCCGGGAGGGGGATCGCCGTGGCGCAAGGATTCATGGATCGTGGGAGATTCCATCGCAATATTCCTTTCAGACGAGAAGGTCGATTCCGTAAGGATCCTCGGCTGCTCGAAGGCGATGTACTAT
>DAOVFR010000206.1 GCA_030672805.1 Candidatus Krumholzibacteriota bacterium | reverse complement strand
GCGTCCCGCGCAGCCCGGCGAGGTTGGAGAGATCGTGATCACCGATTTCCTGAATCTCTACATGCCGTTCGTGCGGTACCGTACAGGCGATATGGCGATACCGACCGGCAGGACATGTGAGTGCGGCCGCGGCCTGCCGCTTCTCGAGAGGATCGAGGGAAAAACGTTCGAAAATATTTTAACACCGGATGGCCGTTTGATCGGAGGATACTTCTGGACACACCTCTCCAGGATCGTCCCCGGTATCAAACAGTTCCAGGTCGAGCAGAAGCAGAGAAGCAGTGTTACATTCAGAATCGTTCCCGGTCCGAAATGGAAGGATGAATACAGGGAACGTATCGAAAAGGAGATCAGGAACAACGTGGGCGAGGCTGTCAGGCTCAACTTTGAAAAGGTTGACGAGATACCCCTGTCGCCCGCAGGTAAATTCAGGTTCATCGTCTCGAAGGTCGAAGAGAGACTCGTTATAAAATCGAAGATACACAAGGCGAATGTAAACGGCGTCGACCCCGGCAAGATAGATTGTGTAATTATCGATGAGGAGATACTCGAAAAAAGCAACATTGCTCCATGCGAAAGGGTGCTAATAGTCGATAACACCAACGGGGCTAGGATCGAGACTTTTGCTTTGAAAGGTAAAAGGGGAAGCGGCGAACTGATAACCTGCGGCGCGGTCTCGCAACATATCCATGATGGTGACGAGATCATTCTGATGGCATTTACTTGGTCGGAAGAGACCCAGAGCCAGTTCACCAATATCCTCGTCGATGAAAATAACAGGTTTGTCCGCTACCTGACCGAGAAGGCCGGCGACAGGATCTGACCGGCCGTGGAATAAATACACAGGAGGGCATCAAATGAAACGTCTTCTTTTGAAATCGATGATCCTGAAAGCAAAGGTCACACAGGCTGACCCCAGGTATGTCGGGAGCATCACGATCGACGAAGACCTGATCGATCGCGCCAACCTGAGCGAACACGAGAACGTCCAAGTTATCGATCGAACGAATGGCAAGCGCCTGGAGACGTATGTCATAACGGGTGAGAGGGGAAGCGGAATCATCTGCATGAACGCTGCCGCCGCGCACCTTATCAACAAGGGGGACGAGGTTGATATCATGGCGTTCTCATGGTCGACCGGTGAAGCCGACCCGATATTCATAGAGGTGGACAGCAACAACCGATTCAGCCGCTGCCTGAACATGGGGCAGTTCCAGGCATGAACCGCGGAACCGGGATTCCGTGCAGGTGAGTGATGTTTAGCAAAGGGGCATACCATGTTGTTCAAAGCGTTCGTGAAGGCATACCGGCTCTTTATATTACTGTATTTCATCCCTCTTTTCTGTGCGTTATCATCACCACGCATTGAAGCGTCAACATCGGAAAAAAACGAACTGACCCTCGATACAAAGATCGTCTCTGCCTCCGTTTACAGCAGGAGCGCCCAGATAAAACGCATTGGAGAACTGGATGTTCCGGCCGGCTCATTCAGGATCGTATGCGGAGACCTTCCGAAGAAGTTCATCGAATCCTCCCTGCTCGTCGAAGGGCGCGGAACCACTCAGGCAAGGATTATCGGAATAGATCTCCGAAGACGGCATAAGGATGAGCACATGCCGCCGCGGCACGGGGAACTGAAGGAAAAACTCGAAGAACTTAAAAATAAGTACAGCATGCTCCAGATCGAGCGCCAGTCCCTCAACAACCGGAAAAAGTTGATGTCATCGATCAGCCGGTTTTCCCTCGACAAGGCCCAGGACCAGCTCGCGCGGGAGACGTTCAGGGTGGAGGACTGGAGAAACCTCCTCGATTTTTTCGAGGCCGAAGAGGTACAGGTCGAGAAAAAAATCGATGCCCTGTCGAGAGCCCTGCGAGAGCTCTCCGGTGAAATCGAATGGGTGAAATCGGAACTGAACGCGATGCACATCGATGAGCGTTCCACCAGGGAAGTGGTCATCGACTGCGAGGTCACCACACCGGGAAGGCTGACGATCGACCTTTCCTATCTCGTGCCTGACACCGCCTGGAATCCCGAGTACATGATCCGCTACATCAAGAACGAGAATAAAGTGGAACTGTCATACAATGCAAAGATCTGGCAGGCTACCGGCGAGGACTGGAAGAACGTATCGGTGATGCTCTCGACGGCAAAGCCCCACATCGGCGCATCACCCCCGAAGCTGCGCCCGCGCTATCTAAGCATCTCCCGTGATGAACGAAGGCAGAGAGAGTCAAAGAAGACCATCGTCGAGACGAAACTCGAGGAAATGCCCGCGGACGATGTTGAAGATGCCATAGCCCTGAAAAGCCACATCGCCGGAGGAAAAGGAGATGCCGCCGGCATGCCTCCCGCACCGCCCGTACCGCACATGCAGGCCGCCGTATCAAGCACCGAATTCGCCGCGAACCTTCAGATCAGGAGACGTATCGACCTCGAGACCGGCGCCGAGCCGAAGCGTTCCCTCATCGTCAGGGAGAAACTCCCCGGGGAATTTTCTCTCTTTTCCGTCCCGCGTCTCTCACGGCACGTCTACGTCGAGGGAAAGTTCAAGAACACGCTCGGAGTGCCGCTCCTCGCGGGGCTGTCCGAGGTCTATATCGACGCGATACCGGAGGGAAGCACCAACCGCGTTTCGAACTTCGTCGGCAGGGAGACGATCGAGCAGGTAGCGGACGGGCAGGAATTTGTCATGCACCTCGGTATCGATCAGGACATCAAGATCGATCATAAGCTCGAAAGAAAGGAACGGCTCACCAGGCCGGGCAAGAAAACAAAGAAGATCCGGTACCATTACCTGATCACTATCGAAAACCACAAGACCGGCGAGGCCGTGATCGCGCTCAAGGACCGAATCCCCGTTTCAACCGTGAAAGAGATCAAAATCGATGACGTCGAACTCACCCCCCCACCCGACGAGAAGGGTGACGACGGCATCATCACGTGGAGGATTCCCATTGCCGCAGGGGAAAAGAAGGAAGTGAGGATTTCCTACACGATCGTACTCCCCGGAGACATGCAGGAGGCGTTACTCCATACCATGAGATAGCCGAACCCGCCAGGTCAAGCCGGGGAAAGTCAAAACGATGTACCGGCAGTAATTCAGTCCGCCATCAGGTACATGTTCTGTTTCGTCATCATCCGCCACGTCTCGGCCAAGTCGTCCCTGATGAAACGGTACACAACCCACCTGGCGGCGGCATTAAGGCTTCCGCCGCCTTCGAAGATGATGTCGAAAAGCTCCTTCTTCTTCGGGTAGTGAACGACTGTCACCTGCTCGTCCGCCGGGATGCCGGCAAGTTCCTTCGCAACCTCTATCGCACGGTCGAGTCCGCCGAGATCATCGACCAGGCCGTTTTCCTTACCCTGCCTGCCCGTCCAGACGCGGCCGTGCGCGAGCTTCTCCGCTTCCTCGAAGGTCATGCCGCGATGCTCGGCAACATCCTTCAGCCACGCGTTGAAACTCTTCCAGTGGTTCTCGGTGAAGATCTCCCATTCCTCTTCAGTGAAGTCTCGGTAATCGGACCACATGAGCGCCATGGGGCCCTTCGTCGCGAAGTCGTACGTGATGCCGAGCTTGTCGTACAGGCCCTTCACGTTGAACTTGGCGCTTATCGAGCCGATCGAGCCGGTGACCGTCATACGGTCCGCCACGATCCTGGTCGCCCGGTACGCGACGTGGTACCCGCCCGAGGCCGCCACGTCCACCATCGACACGACGACCGGCTTCACACCGGAGCAGACCTCGACCTCGTGGCCGATCAGGTCGCTCGCCAGGCCCTCTCCGCCGGGACTGTCGACACGGAAGACGATCGCAGCCGCGTCATCGTCCTTGCGCGCCCTGCGCAGATCGGCGGCGACGCTCTCGTGCCCCATCAATATGCCGAACAAGGGATCGACCTTGCTTTTCCTGCCGCCGATCATACCCTGCGCGTGTATGACAACGATCGTTTTCTTGCCTTTCAGCCCGAGCTTCTCCGGCTTCTCGCTCTCGTACCTGCCCTGCGAGACGGTGCGGAGTTTTTCGTCGTCCTCGATCTTGAGCTTCGCCTCCAACTCGTCCCAGTAGACGAGTCCATCGATCAGTCCTTCCTCGAGCGCCTCCTCGGGCATGTAGACGGCACGCGCCATGAGTTCCGTCACCCGTTCCTCCGTCAGCCCCCTGTCCTTCTCGATGGCGCTTACGAACATATCCCAGAACTCGTCAAGCATCCATTCCTTGTTCTCCCTCGATTCCTTCGACATGCTCGAGCGTGTAAACATCTCGGCGGCGCTCTTGTAATCCTTGATCTTGTGCACGTTCGGCTTGATGCCCAGCTTCTCCATGGCGCCCTTAAGGTGCTGCGTCGTGACGGCGAATCCCCTGAAATCGATGTACGCGGTCGGCGGCATCCAGATCGAATCGCATGCAGCGGCAAGCAGGTAGGTTCTGCCGTTGATCGAATCGGAGAAACCGTATACCTTCTTTCCCGCCTCCCGCACCTTGTGTACCGCCGTGCGGATCTCCTCGATCATCGCCCAGCCGAGATTGTTATTGTACGACAGCTTGATGATGACACCCT
>DAOVFR010000294.1 GCA_030672805.1 Candidatus Krumholzibacteriota bacterium | reverse complement strand
TTCTTCGATTTCCTTCACGATATCCTCCGCCTCGTTCCCGCTTTTCACCGCTTCGACCATTTCGCCGTACTTCTTGATGAGACCGCCGAGATCCGCGAATGCGTCGCTCAGGAATCGTATATTGTCACCGACGTACTGTGTGGGTGTGTTGATCTCGTGAGCGATGCCCGCGGCAAGCTGGCCGATCGACTCCAGCTTCTGTGCCTGGTGGAGCTCGCGCTGAAGGCTGTTCCGTTCCGCCACGTCCCTGATAAAGAAGATGTAAGCATCCCTTTCCCGGAAACTCGTACACCCAGCACTGAACTCGACCTCGACCAATCTGCCTTCCCGGTGCCTCAGCCTGGCCTCGTACATCGATAACGCGTTCCTCTCGAGAAAGAATTCCCCGCTGTTCTCTATCATTTCAGATATCTCGCTCTCTTCGAAATACTCGAGGAAATCCGTTTCGATGAGTTCATCCATGCCGAAGCCGGTGGCTCCAGCGAACCGCGGGTTCGCGTACATGATCTTCCCGTCCTGGACGATGACGACACCGTCGTTTTCACATTCGACGAGGTTACGGTACTTCCCCTCGCTCTCCTGAAGCTTTTCCGCCGCCTCGACGGCTTCCTGGTGAACCCTGGTCAGTTCCATGTTCGCCCGGTCGAGCTCCTCGTACTGCCGGCGGATTTTTTCCTCGGTCTCCTTTTGCATCGCGATATCGTCCTTGAGCTGCATGTTGGCCATGGAGAGCGATGCTTTCGTGCGGTCCAGCTCAGCCGTCTTGACATCGATAATGGTCTGGCTGTTGATCGCGAGGGCTATCTGGCTGCAAAACATCACCAGTTGTTCGAGGTCCGATTCGGTGAACGGTTCCCCGCCTTCCGGCCTGCAGATGTTTATCAGCCCGATCTGCTCCCTGCCGAAGAAGAGAGGCGCCGATACGACACTCCCCGAGTAATACGGCTCCACATTGTCCTGAAGCTGTTCCAGGTGGCTCCCGACGTCCCGGAAAAGCCGTGCCTCACCCTCTTTCGCGAGGCGGCCGGAAAAGCCGGCACCGACCGGGATATTCCATGCCTCGATGGTATCTTCGTCGATTCCCCTCACCGCTTCGACGGTCAGTTCATCATCCTCGACCAGCAGCATGACGGCGATATCGCAATTGAACATGTTCGATGCATCATTCACAGCCATGAAGAGCAGGAGCTCCATTGTATCTGACCGCTGCTTCTCCCGGCCGTTATCACCGCCGCCGGATGGCGGCTTCCGGGTTTCACTCACGGCAACGCTGCAGTCATCTTTCCCCGACATGGTTTTTTCCTTTTAAAAAAACAACACGTGAACCCTACTTCTTTCTCACTGCTCCGAGGCGCAGTTCGCTGGTGGGCCTGAACACGAGGCCTGTCACTCCCTCCCTGTACGCACCGAGCTGGTTCGTGTGAAACAGAACGATCCAGGGATACTCCGAGAAGAAGACGTCCCCGGCCCCGCGGTACAACTCCATCTTCTTCTTCACCGAAACGGTGGTTCTCGCCTGCAGGATATATGACTCGAACTGCTCGTTCACCCAGTGCTGCCTGAAAACCGTCTCGACACCGCCGATTCCAAAGATGTTCGTGTAGAAATCGTCCGGGTTCAGCGAATCGATCACCCATCCCGAGATCAACAGGTCGTAATCGTCTCCGGCTATTACCCCGAGGTACTCTTCCATCGATGCGGTCTTGACATACTCGATCTTGAGCCCCGCCCCCTTCAGGTACCCCGCGATCAGCCGAGCCATTGTGTTCGGCTCGGGGCAGTACGGACGTTTGTACGGCAGTCCTACGAGTTTAAAGGATCGCTCCCGCACCTCAGGGTACCTGCCGATGATTTCTTTTGCTTCCTTCGGGTTGTATGCGAAAAGCGGGGGACCGTCCTTGACTCCGCCGATCGCCGGCGGCAGCAGCCCCTTGCAGCTGACCGCCTGGCCAAAGAGGACATCCCTGATGATCTTTTCCCTGTTGATGGTCATGTTGAGAGCCCGCCTGAACTCGGGATCGTCGAGCAGCGGCCGGTTCGGGTTGATATGGATGAACCCGATGTTCACGCCCTCCATCGTGGACAGTACAAGGGACTTGTCGGCCTCGATCTCGCTCGCCATGGCAGGCGGAACGATGTCGATGACATCGATGCTTCCGTCTTTCATCTTCTGCATCGCCTCATCAGGGTCGAGCGAGCAGTAGAAGTTTACGCCTCTTATTGCGGGCTTCTGACCCCAGTAACCTTTGAATGCGGTAAGTATGACCTTCTCGGACGAGTCCCAGTCAGAGAGTATGAACGGACCTGTTCCAACGACCGTTCCGTCATCGAAGACCTTGTATATGGCAAAGTTGGCCTGTGAGAGCGACTTCATGAAACCCGCCCTCTTGTCGGGCAAGACACAGCGTACACGCAGGGCATCAAGCTTCTGTACTTCACCCGTGAAGTAGGAGGTATTCCTGAGTGACTCGACCACGTCGTCCGCCGTGAGCTTTGAACCGTCGTGAAAGTAAACATTGTTCCTGAGTTTGATTACCCACACCCTCCCCGCCTTCTCGGACTTCCAGCTTACCGCCAGATGCGGCTCCACGACGAGGCAGCGATCATCGTACCTGACAAGGCTCTCGAATACGTTATTATGAATGACCGCGAGAGAGGTCGCATCGTTAATATCGCTCGGAATGTACGTGGCCGGTCTCCCCGCGAGCGCAACATTCAGCCAGTTTT
>DAOVFR010000087.1 GCA_030672805.1 Candidatus Krumholzibacteriota bacterium | reverse complement strand
GGCACCGCTTCGGCGGGAGAGGTGCTTGACATTGTTCGGGTGCATGCCGGAAATCTGGGAGCGGGCCACTGGATCGTCGGTAGAGGTTGGGACCAGAACGACTGGCCGGTACCGGAATTTCCGGACGGCAGGGAACTCGATTTAGCGGCGCCGGACAATCCTGTATTTCTTGTCCGTGTCTGCGGGCATGCAGCCATTGTCAACACGGCAGCGCTGGCGCTCGCCGGAATAACCGCTGACACGTCCGATCCGCAGGGCGGCAGGATCGTTCGTGACGAGGCGGGAACTCCGACGGGCCTGCTTCTCGATGAGGCGATAACTCTCGTATCGGAGGTTATTCCTTCCCTCTCGAGGAAGGTGCAGAAGACACTTCTCATAGAGGCGGCCGGCCGGTGTCTCGCCGTCGGCCTCACCGGTGTTCAGGAGATGGGGATATCACGGGAGACGCTCTCGATATACAGGGAGCTGTTCGAGAACGAGCTGCTCCCCTTCCGGATAACGGCGTACTTCGCGGGCGACGATCCGGATATAGCATCGCTTGTCGCGGGTGGGATGTTTCGCGGGTTCGCCGATGATCATTTCTCGGTCGTTGGAGTGAAACTGTTCGCGGACGGCTCGCTCGGGGCGCGCAGCGCGGCGCTTCTCGACGATTACACCGATGATCCCGGAAACCGGGGGATTCTCGTAGAGGACCCGGGGGAACTGTTTGCGCAGGTGAGGGAGTACCACGGGAAGGGATTCCAGATCGCCATTCATGCTATCGGGGACCGTGCGAACAGGGAGGTGCTAGACATCTACGAGAGAGTTCTCTCGAAGGACCCTTCCGGCGACAGGAGGCACAGGATCGAGCATGCGCAGATCGTTTCCCTGGAGGACCTTCCGCGTTTCAGCGCCCTCGGGGTGATCCCATCCATGCAATTCACACACTGTACATCCGACATGCCGTGGGCCGGGGATCGTCTCGGAACGTCACGGCTCGAAGGCGCCTACGCGTGGAGGTCCCTGCTTGACACAGGCTGCAGGATACCGGGCGGCTCCGACTTTCCCGTTGAATCGATCAACCCGTTTCTCGGGATCTACGCGGCCGTTACACGAAAGGGACTGGATGGCATGCCGGAAGGGGGCTGGATGCCGGAGCAGCGGCTGTCGGTCGAGGAGGCTATGCGGGCCTTCACCGTCGATGCTGCCTACGCGGTCCACGAGGAGGATGTGAAAGGATCTATCACACCGGGCAAACTGGCTGACTTCGTCGTGCTCTCGGAGGATATCATGACCATTCCTATCGAGCGGATTCACAGTGTGCGGCCCGCCGCAACGGTTCTCGGTGGTGAGATCGTATTCGGTGCGGAACGGTTTCCGGCCTCCGGCAGGGTCAGGTAGCGCAGCCGCTGGAGGCCGGAGTGATTCGCCGTATCAGGATTCCCTGAGCAAAACAGAACCATCCGCGGTCCTCAGGCGGATTCTGCCCTTTCCACCCCGCATCTCGCCCGTCATCCAATGACGTCCCTTCTCGATCTTGACGGCCGCCGGAAGATCTACCCTTATCGTTCCGTCATCGACATCGATCGAGAAGGCGGCAGAGATGCCGGGCCCGATATCGAGTATGATATTTCCGTCGTCCGTCGAGATCTCGACGTTGATGATATCCTTGCCGGCCAGGTCGACCTCGACGGTGGCGTCCTGGACCTTGATATCCAGATTGCGGGACTGAACCCTGCTCAGCGTGACGTCGCCGTCGTCGGTGCGTATGTCGAGATCGCCGGAGCAACGTCTCATTTCCAGGTCGCCGTCTTCGAGGCGTATGCGGCAGTGCTTGGTCTCACAGTTCATGAAGGTGACGTCGCCGTCGTCGCCGATCAGCGAGAATTCACCACGGCAGTTCTCCACGTGGACATCACCGTCCTGGAACTTCACCTTTATCCTGGGAGCCCTTGTATCTCGCAGCTCGACGTCGCCATCATCGATCGAACAATCGATCTTCCCGCGCCAACCCTCGATCTGCACATCGCCGTCATCGCCGTTCAGATCGAGCTCGATGTAGTCGGGAGCCCGGATCGTGTACGTGTACTCGCACCTCGAGAACAGGCATATTCCGAGAATACCGGATGCTATTTCCTTTCCGATGATATGGATCAGACCGTTTCTCTGTCTGAATTCGACTTCGAAATCGGGTACTTTCCCGGAGCCGAGCGTCTTGATCTCAGCATCGTAATGCACCCTTACATCGAGGACGTCCCTGTCCCAGGGCTTGATCGTAACGTCTCCGTCACCGTGGCTCAGCCGCAGTGCCATGCCCCTTTTCACCTCGAAGCTCTTATGAATGTTCTTTGTGACCTTGTGTGCGCTGCATGGTTGCGATATCGAGACAGCGAGTATCGCCGCCAGGCACGGAATAATGTGCTTATTCATCAGTGGCACCTCCTGTACCTGTTCCATACGAATTTGAGGGAAAAACGTTTCCGTGCCCGCTCGTTGCATGCCGGATTGTTCCGTGCCCGGAAGGTCATCGGGGCTGCCGCTTCCCCGTGTGGATCACTAACCTTCGATCCTGCTCCTGATAAGCGAGAGGGGAACACCCGGGTTATCATGGAAGATGCGGGAGATGCGCTGCTGGGGTTTTCTTACACCCTTTCTGAACGATACTTTTTTGACCATCTCGGCATTATGGATGATCGATATTCCAGGGTATGCGATTGATGGGTTAACCGTTGCGGCGAGCACGTCGGCCGCCGCTTCGTCTTCATGCAGCCCCGCTTCCGATACGAGATATTCCACGGCGGTTTCCGACGTCAGTGTTCCGGCGTGGAGCCTGAAGACGACCACCATTCTCGCAAGGGCGCGTATCTTTTCCTCGGCGAGGAGTAGTGAAAACGCGTGTCTCTCCGCGGGGAAGGCTTTCAGCATTATTTCAAAATGATGAAACCGGCAGCCCTCACGGTACGTTCTGCTGGCAATGATCGTTCCCACCGTATCCAGTGCCTCGCACATGCGAATGCCGATCTCCCTGAAGCCGGCCGATGCACCCAGCAGTTCGTAGCGGAACCGTGTATCGTTCATGGAATGGGAGGCAGCACCGGACACGATGAGGTTTCGGCATGGACCGGGGGCGAACGGGGACGGTGTGACAAGCAGTAAGGCAGCCGGTTCGCTCAGCGGTACGGTAAGGTATGGATTGGCGGGGATCGGCGCGAACCCCGTTGGATGTTCACGCTGAACGATTTCGGGGAGGGGAGGGCTTGTATTCGCGAAAGGCGCTTCGGATTTCACCCTGCCGTCGATCCCGTCGAGCATGGAGAGTATCTCCGATTCCTCCCGGGCGGTTTTCCCTGATGGTTCATCGCCGCGGTTTTGCCGCATGGCGCCCGGTTCCCCGGCATTTCCGGCGCTCCCGTTGCCTCCGGCGCCTCGCTTCAGTTCGAGGCTACGTCTAGCCGAAGCGGCCCGTTTCACCAGTTTCCTGATACTGCTGTTCGCCCTTTCGACCATTGCGTTCGGGTCGAGATCGAGGAGTTCGTCGTACAGGAACATTTTCATAAGATTTTCCGTACCGAGGATCGGGTTTGCCCCGGTGTTGCGCTCGAAATGGTTGCTGATGAACGATCGAAAGCGTTCTGTTGCGGTAATGACGGAGTCGAGACCGATGGACGATTGACCGTACCTCGCGGCGAGGCGCGCCTCGAGCACTGGAAGCCGGCTCATGATCCCGTCCAGCCGTTCCCGTGCCAGCGCAAGGTGCGAATGCGCCGGTTTATCCAGGAGGAGTGCGGCGTTTCCCAGGAGTCGGGGTATCCGTGAGATCCGCCTGGTATATGCCTCGTGTTCTCCCTCGTACGGTTCCCCCGCGCGGGAAGGGATGCCGAAGAGCGCCTCTTCGAGCATCCAGCAGTAGAGAAGCGGGTTCCGCCTGTGATTCCGGATTGTCCCGAACGAGTGCTGTTCCCCTTTCAGCCAGTGAACGATCCGTTTGAGATCGTCGAGGCGTCTTTCATCGATGGTGGCTCTCGGCAGCCCGGTGAATCCGGCGAGCAGCGTATCGAGTTGTCCGGCGGCCTCATCGACTTCTTCCGGAGAGAAGGTGAACAGCAGCGAATCGGATTGGTACAGGCCGAGCCTCGAGCTCCGCAGGGGGTGCAGACGGGCGTAGAAGCCGACTGCCTCCCGGATAAGTGACGCGGAAGCGCCCGTGTCAACGGCCTTCTCTCTCATGATCGCGCACCGTAAAATCAGGCCGGCTGACAGCGCAATGAGCAGCGAGGAACGGAAAAGCCGTTTCCCCGGTATGAGTGACATAGCTTTATCGACACCTTTCGGGAAGCGCCCGTGGACGGGAAGACATAGAGTTATATACGCGTTTCGGTGTTCCAAGTAAACAGTTTTCATGGTTGGTTAACCCTTGTGTACTTAACTGGTTTTCATTTATCATGTTCGGCGGGTATTGCGAGAGAGGGCCGGTGCGGCGGACCGGTGCTTTGAAAAGGCGGGGAGGTTTATGATGACCCGGAACCGGTCGCGGTTTGGAGAGTCCCTGGGTGAGTTTATCTCCTACGTGACGTCGCACCGATTCGCCGTTACGGTCATATCAATCCTTTTCGTCGCGAGCTGTCTCGGCTGGATACTGACCGAGCTCATTCCCGCCGATATTTCGTACAATGCCGCCGTGTACGAACAGAAGTGGGGACATGCCGCTGTAACGCTCATTACCGCACTGAAACTCGATGATCCGTTCCACTCGGCGTGGTACAGCGGCGTGCTTGCGCTCTTCTGGTTCGTGCTTCTGCTCTGTATCGTGTCGAGATGGAAGAGGTTCATCCTCCGTTCGTTCAGGACCGCGCCGCCGGCAACGGCGGGGAGGCTCGACGGGAGGGAATTCCGGTTCGAGATCCTGTGGAGTCATAAGAGGAATGGTGGAAGATCTCCGCGCGATCCCCTGACCGTCCTGGAGAGGAAGTACGGCAGGGATGAAACGATCGACACGGGGCGCGTACGTTTGATAGCCGGCAGGGTGGCCGATCTTTTCCGGAAAAAGAGGTTTCATGTGACCTCGGAGGAGCATGATGGGACGGTTCTCTTTGCGGCCGTTTCGGGGCGCTGGCGTTTCATCGGAAGCCTTCTCTTTCATTGCGGGATACTGGTTATCGCTGTCGGGGGGATCATCGGCAGTGTCTGGGGATTCACCGAGGTCCAGTTCGGCAGGCGGGGAGACATGCTGTCCCTTCATGGAAGCCGGTATACGCTCCGTGTGGACGATTTCAGGATCATCCTCACAAGACGCAACGAGATAAAGGATTATATATCGGAGGTGACGGTCCTCGATGCGGCGGGAGGGGAGGTGCGGACAGGGGTGATCGAGGTAAACCATCCCATGCGCGTAGCGGGTTACACGATCTACCAGAGTTCCTATTCCGTCGATGAGAAGGAATTCGAGTGGGCAAAGCTGGAGGTATCGGGCGGGTCGGCCGCCCGGGTGGTGCATGTCATGGTAAGGCCCGGCGAGCCGGTTTCGCTGCCAGGCACCGAATCGGCACTCCGGGTGAAACGCTTCGTGCCGGATTTCAGGAGGAGCGGCGGCCGGATTTTCTCGGCGTCGGCGATGATGCGCAATCCGGCCCTCGAGGTCGAGGTGACGGGTGGGGAGTTGAACGGGACCGGCTGGCTGTTCTTGCTGCTGCCCCGTTTCAATTCGCTGAAGAACATCCCGTTCGATATCGGAATAGTCGATATCGAGCCTGTCTATCACACCGGTCTGCAGATCAGCACCAATCCCGGTTCAACGGTACTGCTTGCGGGGATCGCCGCCGCGACGGTGGGGTTGATCCTGCTGTACGGCTTCAACTACCGCCTGATACACGGGGCGGTGTCCGGTGAAAGGATCGTTGTTGCCGGTGTCGATTACCGGTGGAAGAATAGTTTCGGAAAAGAGTTCGGTGGCTTCGAAAGCGCGTGTGACACCATGCTGACCGCTATATTCGAAAAAGGGTGGGAGGGGGAGTGATGAATACGATCGATGTAAACATGTTCTGGGCAGGGTTCTGGATGTACCTCGGGGCGTTTCTCTGTTATTCCATATTCGCTTCGATAAAAAAACGGGGCATCGGTGTCGTGGCGACGGTTCTTTTTTTCGCCGCCTTTGCGTGCCATACGGCCGGACTTGCGGCGAGGTGGTGGATCAGTACGCACGCGCCCTTCTCGACAATGTTCGAGTACACACTCTTTATGACCTGGATCGTCGCCCTGTCTTACGTTGTGATCCTTGTGCGGTACCACCGTATGATCCTCGGCGTCCTCGTCACACCGATCCTGATCGTCGTGCTGGTGATGGCGTCCATGCTTCCAAAGGAGATCTCCAGGCAGCTAATGCCGGCGCTCCAGAGTTACTGGTTTTACATCCATGTCACGCTCGCCGCGCTGGCGGAGGGGGCGTTCATCGTGGCCGCGGGTGCGGGTATTTTTTTCCTGCTGAAGCGAAGTCGCGAAGGGGACGGGCCGTCTTTCCCGTCGAGAGATTTCCTCGAGGAGATCATCTCCCGCTCGATCCGTATCGGGTACCCGCTGTTTACGATAGGCGCGCTGTTTGCCGGTTCGATCTGGGCGCACCATGCATGGGGAGCGTACTGGAGCTGGGATCCGAAAGAGACGGGTTCCCTCGTTATCTGGCTCTTCTACTCGCTTGTTCTTCATCAGAACTTACGTGGCCGTTGGCGGGGGAAAACGCTCGCGGTACTATCGATTATCGGTTTTGTTATCTTTGCCGTATCATTCCTCGGCAATCTCTTCCTCGGCGGACTCCACGCATATATCTAGACTTGATCCATAATCCGGAGGGCGCTCCCCGATTGAGCACTTTCCACGGAAATCCGGGTGGAACTCACCGCGGGGCTCTCGCCGTTGGGTCTCACCGCGTGTGATCAACTCAGGTTCTCACCGTGGTTCTTCACCGTGAGTCCTCACCGCGGGTCCTGTCGCCGATCTACCCCACCGTGCTCGCTCTCGCTTGCGCGCGGTGGGGGCCCCGCTCGGCGCCACCCGCGGTTTTCCATCCCCAAAGATCCCTGGAAAAATAATCACTTTTTTTGTTCTTTTTTTCATTTTTTCCTTGACACGTTTTTCGGGGCCATTTCCGGGAAGTCTCTGTTATTATATATACTTAGCCCTCAGGCCCGCTCTCGTCGCGTCTGGGAGCATCTCTCGCTTTTTTTGACTTTTTTCTCTACTTGTCCCGTGAACACGCCTTCCTGGCCATCTCTGGAGGCCTGAAAACCCTATGGTATAATATCTCTGTTACATTAAACGGGAGGTGTTGATATGACTTCCGCTGTCAACAAGTAGTTCATGATTTTACTCTTTCACATTGTAAGATCCTTTCAGTGCTGGTAGTCTGGGAAGAGGTGGAGCCAGCAATACCGACGGTTGATCCTGCTGATATACGTGGGTTGGGTACCACCTTACTTTTTTCCGTCAGGCGCCTTCCTCTGTCTGTGAACGAGGGTTTCATGATACCTCTCAACACCTTCGAGGGTTACGCCGAACCGGGGCTGCACCTCTTCCCGACACTACCGTTCATAGGTTGAGCTACTACGTGTTCATGCCGCCTTTTTTACTTCATGGGCGATGGCCCACATGAACGCGGCCAGTTCTCGAGCGATCGCTGTGACGACAAGGTTTGGGTTCTTCCCCTTGGCGACGAGTCTCCGGTACCGTTTACACAGACGCAGCTGCGCCTTCCAGGCGATGTTCTGGATTGAAGGAGAGAGGTTTTCAAGGCGAACCTGGATGACACGGGAGACTTTCGCCGAGTGGCGGTATGCCCATGCGCCTTCGACGAGTACCCGGCGCGCATGACTGTTGCCCGTCTTGGTGATGCCGCCGAGGCGTCGTTTGCCACCGCTGGAGT
This sequence comes from Candidatus Krumholzibacteriota bacterium, assembly GCA_030672805.1. GTDB lineage: Bacteria > Krumholzibacteriota > Krumholzibacteriia > Krumholzibacteriales > Krumholzibacteriaceae > DAOVFR01. Next base: position 1,059 of record DAOVFR010000087.1, on the reverse strand, counting down.
GCTCGCTGGGGATGAGTCCGAGGTAGGCCATAAGCTGCCGGGGATTGTCGAAGCGGGTAAGATCACCCACTTCCGCGACAACGGTGATGGCTACGGTGAACCGGACGCCGCGGAGCGCCTGGAGGGCCTCCACGACGGGAGAGAGCCGCCAGGTCGCGGCGAGCTCATGGAGCTCGACCTCGAGATGGGCCATGCGTTCTGTGTGCTCGGAGATGGCTCGCACGTATTCCTGGAAAACGATCCGCTGGGCCGGCGTCGGGCAGACGACCGCTGAGAGCCATCGCAGGTGTGCCTTGCTCCAGTTCGCCGTGCCGGTGTAGCGGATGTCGAGGCGCAGGAGCAAGGCTTTCAGCCGTGACTTGGCGGCCTTCAGATCACGCATCGCATCCTCTCGTGCACGACAGAGATCACGGATCGCCTCATCCTCGAGCCGCGGGACATAGACGGGAGTCAGGTCTCCCGATCGCATCAGCCGGGCTAGCCTGAAATTCCACGGCACTTAATCCGCTAAGGTTTTTGCCCCACCCTTGGCAATCTTCCAGGCGGCACTTCTCAATTTCCCCCTATTCGCCAGTCCTTTCGCCCGATACGACCGGTCCGGTTGATATCGGTCCCTCACGATAATTATCGAAATAGTAGAAATAAATAACTATTGTGTAGTTGACACACATTGATATTTCTATCGTATAATGGTCTCGAAAAGCCCATTAACATAGGAGGCCAGAGTAATGAGTGACAGAAAGACAAGCACAAAAGATGAAGGTAGATATAGTAATCAACTAAGCTCTGAAGCACGCTTCTTCTTGGAGCCAATCCAACCCAAACACCGTCAGTACGAGGCGCTAAGGGCGTATTTCGCAGAAAATCTGCCGGCAAAAGAAGTTGCCACCAGGTTCGGCTATTCCCAAGGAGCCTTTCATGTAATGTGTCACAAGTTCAGGAACGATCCCGAGCGAAAGTTTTTTGTAGAGACCAGGCCGGGACCGAAATACAGCCCAAAGCGGGATCGTTCAAGGGACCGAGTGATCGAACTCAGAAAGAATAATTACTCCGTACAGG
>DAOVFR010000119.1 GCA_030672805.1 Candidatus Krumholzibacteriota bacterium | reverse complement strand
ATCACTCCATCCCGAGGTTTGTGAAATGACAATCGATAGAGAGTTTTACCGGATGACCGCCCGGGAGGCGCTCGACGCCCTGGGATCATCCGAGAAGGGATTATCGAGCGGCGAGGTGGAGAAGCGCCTCGGCGAGTATGGCGCGAACGAGCTCGGTACGGAGCCCGGAACATCGCCGTGGCTGCTTTTCCTCTCACAGTTCAAGGAACTGCTCGTTATCGTGCTTATCGTCGCCGCGGCGATATCCTTCGTGATCGGCAGTTACCGCGACGGCGCGGTGATGGCCGTGATCGTCGCAATCAACGCTATCATCGGGTTCGTTCAGGAATACAAGGTCAGCAAGATACTCGAAAGTCTCAAGAGCCTGATCCAGTCTCCGGCGAAGGTCATGCGCGAGGGCGAGCTCTCCGAGGTTCCGCAGGACCGGCTCGTGCCGGGCGATATCATCCGCCTCGAGGCGGGCGACAAGGTCCCGGCCGACATAAGAATCATCGAATCGTTTGACCTCAGGACGAACGACTTCTCGCTTACCGGGGAATCAACCCCTCAGGGCAAGGGCAGCAATGCGGTCAGGAAGCAGTGCGTCCTGGCCGACCGTGACAACATGGCCTACGTAGGCACGACGGTTGCCTCGGGAAGCGCGACGGGCGTGATCGTCAGGACCGGTATGAGCACCGAGATGGGCAAGATCGCCAACATGACCCAGGAAACCGTGGAGACGAAATCCCCCCTCGAACGGGAGCTCGAATCCCTTGCACGCTGGCTCACCGTCACCGTCGTGGTGATCGGGGGTGTTCTATTCGGCGTTGCGCTCTGGCAGGGTTTCACGCTGTTCACGAGCATGGTCTACGCGCTCGGCATAGCCGTCGCCCTCGTGCCGCAGGCGCTGCCGGCCCAGGTTACGGTGGCGCTCTCGAACACGAGCAAGCGGCTGGCCGACAAGCAGGCGGTCGTCAAGAGCCTTCCCTCGGTCGAAACGCTCGGTTCGACGAGCGTCATCAGCACTGACAAGACGGGAACGCTCACGAAAAACGAGATGGCCGTCACTTCTATCTGGTTCGACGGAAAGCACTACTCGATGACGGGAACCGGCTACGAGCCGAAGGGTGAGATACTCGACGAGGGCGGAGCGGCGCTCGGCCGGGGGCAGATCGACATAATCGAGATCATGATGGACGCCGCGACGATGGCGTCCAACGCCGAGATCCACGAACCGGACGAAGAACACGACGGCTGGTACCCGGTGGGGGACCCGACCGAGGCGGCGCTCGTCACGATGTCGACGAAACTCGGCACCCGCTCGCCGACGGAGGATGAGGAGAATCCGGAGTTGAAGGAATTTCCCTTCGATTCGGAGCGTAAGAGGATGAGCTCGGTACGCCGGTTCGGCGACCGGGAACAGCTTGCGATGAAGGGCGCGCCTGACAGCGTGCTCTCGATCAGCAAGTACATCTACAGGGATGGAAAGCCGGCGCCCATCACCGGGGATGACCGGAAGGCAATACAATCGGTGAACGAGGAGTTCTCGAAGAAAGCTCTTCGTGTGCTGGCGATCGCGTACCGCCCCCTCGAACAGAACGGAAAGGACTACGTCCTCGAGGAGGTGGAGAAAGACGTCATCTTTCTCGGACTCGCCGGCATGATCGACCCGCCGCGCGAAGGGGTGAAGGAGGCGATCGACGAGTGCCATCAAGCCCGGATCAAGACCTTCATCATGACGGGCGATCACGCGATCACGGCACAGGCGGTGGGCTGCGAGATCGGCCTGAACGAATCGGGCGAGGCCTCACCCGTCATCACTGGCAGTGAGCTCAAGGGGATGCGCGACGAAGACCTCGCCGCAGCCATGGAAAAGGAAAACGCCCTCATCTTTTCCCGCGTCGATCCGGAGGACAAGCTCCGCATCGTGAACCTGCTTGGGAATCATGGAGAGGTGGTCGCCGTCACGGGAGACGGGGTGAACGACGCTCCGGCGCTCAAGCGCGCCGATATCGGAGTGGCGATGGGAAAGATCGGGACCGACGTGGCAAAGGAAGCATCCGAGCTCGTACTCCTCGACGACAGTTTCCCGACTCTCGTCGACGCGATCAGGGAAGGCAGAACGATCTACAGCAACCTCAAGAAAACCGTTCTCGCATCGATGACGACGAACATGGCGGAGCTCGCCGTGGTGCTGCTCGGTCTCGCCGCCGTATCGCTCGGGAACTGGGCGATACCGATACTCGCGATCCAGATACTCGCGATCGACCTGCTCGCCGAGATCATGCCGCTCACCTGCCTTACGTTCGATCCACCCTCCGAGGGGATGATGTCTTCACCGCCGCGCGATATCAAGGAACACATCATGAACAGGTCCACCGCATCCGAGGTGATCCTGCTCGGGTCGCTCATCGGTGTCCTCGCATTCGTCAATTTCGCGCTCTTCATGTTCAGGGAGGGTGTGACATTCACCGTCGACAGCGCCCACACGGTGATGTATGCACGGGGAACGGCGATCACCTACCTCACGATTGCCTACTGCCAGTTCGCCAACATCCTCTCGCGACGCTACGAGTTCACGTCGATCTTCAGCAGGAACTTCTGGACAAACCGCATCCTGCTCATATCGGTGCTGGGCTCGGTCGGTCTCGTTTTCCTCGGCGTCTACGGCCCCTACATCAGCGACTTCCTGCGCTTCGCCGCTCTTTCGTTCACCGACTGGCTCTACGTGCTGGGAGCAGCGGCAGCGTACCTGCTCGTCTTTGAAATCCTGAAAATAATCAAGAAGGTTGTTCGGAAAAGGAAAGAAACCGCAAATCATTCCACCTGAAAAAAGGCCCCTCCCGTTCGGGGAAGGGCCTTTCACCGCGGGCACTGCAGCATCACGCGACAGGTCCCCTATTCAGCGAAGCGACGCTGCTCTATCAGTACTTATCAGGATCTTTCGGCTTCTTCGTCTTGATCGCGGGCGGTTCCTCCTCGATCTTTTTTAAAAGGTACTCGATCGCCCTCTCGAGCTGCGGGTCCCGGCCCTTCACGACCAGGTCGGGCCTGTTATCGACCTCGATGTCGGGCGGAACACCGTAGTTCTCGACCGTGTATTCGCCCTCGAGGTCGATGAAGCCGATCGTCGGCACCGTCACACGCCCACCGTCGACGAGGGCAATTCCGCGGTTCATGCCGACGAGCCCTCCCCATGTACGCTTTCCGATCAGGGGTCCGAGCCCCGCTTGGCGGAACAGGTACGGGAATGCGTCACCGCCGGAGCCGGCGTAGGCGTTTGTAACGCACGCCAGGTGGCCCCTGGGCGCTGATACGGGGAACTGCTGGAGCCTGCCGTACCTCTGTGCCCAGTAGCTCTGGATCCGCCTGCCCAGCCTGTCGACGAAGAGGTTCGGCATCCACCCGCCGCTGTTGTAGCGAACATCGATGATGATGCCGTCGAGGTTCACCTGGCTGTAGAAATGCTTGCCGAACTCGGCGAGACCCCACACGGCCGTGTTCGGCACGTGCAGGTAGCCGACGCGCCCGCCGGTGGCCTCGAGCACCTTCTTCCTGTTGCTCTCGACCCAATCGTCGTAGCGGAGATTGATATCGCCACTGGCCGGTTCCACCGTGTACTCCTTGGCATCCTTTCCGTCTGCCTTCGAGCCGACCTTGATGACTGTCTGCACGCCGGCCAATGTCTCGAGCAGCTCGTACGGATTCATCGGGTACTTCAGCTCGACACCGTTGATCTCGAACAGGTAATCGCCTTCGCTGATACTGATGCCCGGCTGTACGAGCGGCGCCCGGAACTGCTGATCCCAGTTCCGTCCGTTGTATATCTTCCCGAACCGGTACAGGCCGGTCTTTTTATCGATCTCGAAATCACAGCCGAGAACACCCACGTTGACACGCCTCGGACCGGGGAAATCACCGCCGCCGACGTAGGCGTGCCCGATGTTCAACTCGGCGATCAGCTCGCCTATGATGTAGTTCAGATCGTCCCTGCTCGTGAGGTAAGGCAGGAATACCTCGTAGCGTTTCTTCATCTTTTTCCAGTCGACGCCGTGCATGTTGTCCACATAGAAGAAGTCGCGTTCGAGTCTCCATGCCTCGTAGAACATCTGCTTCCATTCGGCGACCGGGTCGACCTTCATCTGCATGTCGCCCGTACTGATGCTTTCGTCGCCGGCTTTCTTGTCAGCGCCGGCATCGATGATCCCGAATGCCTGCCGCGTCCGGTACAGGATCTTCTTCCTGTCAGCCGAGAAATCGTACCCTATGATACCGCTGATTACCGTCTTCGATTCGCGTTCCTCGATGTCGAAGAACTTCAGCGTGAAGCCGGGGTGTTGTTCGTGAGCGGTCGTGATCGGAACCGTCGGGAAGTCGGCATAGAAGACCTTGCCCTCGGCGGTTACAAGACCGCCGAAATTGCCCGTGCCGATCGGGAGCGCGATGACCCTCTCCTCGATTCCCTCGAAATCGACTTTGAGATCCTCGTCCTCCTTCTTTTCCCCGTCCTTGTCCTTCTTGTCCCCATCCTTGTCCTTCTTCTTGTCCTTTTTGTCGTCGTCTTTCTTGTCGCCGTTCTCTTCCTTCTCCTCGTCTTTCTTCTCCTCCACCTCGTCGCTTTCAGGCGCGAGCAGCGAGGGCGTGTCCGCCTTCAGCGTCGTGACACAGAGGTTCGTCGGGTAGACGTAGTTGATATTGAACTCGAACCGGTCGAACTGGAAATGCGCCATGCGATCGGAAAAAAAGTAGAGGTACTTCGACTCCGGGCCGAACTCGGGATTGTAATCGTTATGGAAGTCGCTCGTGACCCGGTACGATTTCTTCTCCTCGAGCGAATACAGGAATATCGAGCCGTTACTGTTGTCACCGTTCCTGGAATAGGCGATCCACTTGCTGTCGGATGACCACGAGTAGTCGTTCATGTCGAACCACTCGTCCTCGTCTATCTTGTGGATCTTCTTCTTATCGACGTCCACGTAGTAAAGCGAGAACGTCTGATCGTGGTAGATCAGCTTCTTGCTGTCGGGCGACCAGTGAAGGTTGAATGGATAGTTGTGGACTCCCGTGGTGACCTTGATCTCATCACCCGTGCCGTCCGGCTTGCGGATGTAGATCTCGTACTCCCCCGTCCTGTCGGAGAAGTAGGCGATCCACTTGCCGTCCGGCGAGAACTCGGGGGACCGTTCGCGGGAACCGGAGCTTTTTGTCAGGTGACGGACCTCGCCCTTCTCGGCAGGGACGGTGAAGATGTCACCCCTCGCCTCGAACGCGGCCCGCTTGCCGGTCCTCGAGAGCGCGAAGCCGCCCACGAGGTTCGAAACCTTCTTGTACCGTGACCGCTTCATGTTCAGCTCGGAGGGTACATGGACCTTTATCTTCCCGGACTTCTCCGTGTTCAGGTCGAGCACATAGAGTTCCCCGCCGTTCTCGTAGACGATCGCGTCCCGCCCGAGACTCGGCCACTTGACGTCGTACTCCTTGTGCCCTGTGATCTCGCGGACCTCGCGGGTATTCAGATCCAGGCAGTAGATGTTCATCGTGTGCTTGCGGTCCGAAACGAAGTAGATCCGGTCCCGGTACCACATCGGGAAGGCGTCGGTTCCCTCAAAATCGGTAAGCTGCTCCACCTCGTTCTTTTCCAGGTCGTAGAGCCAGATGTCCTGGGCCATACCGCCGCGGTAGCGTTTCCACGTTCTGAACTCCCGTGACATCCGGTTGTATGCGATCTTGTTACCGTCGGACGAGTACGAGGTAAGCTCCCCCTCGAACAGCGGCAGCGCCTCGGGATACCCGCCATCGCGACCGATAGTGAACAGCCGGTGGTAACGCGGTCCCGGGTTCGTTTTCGATTCCCGCACCGACCGGAACAGGACCCTGTCGCCTGACGGGTGCCATTCCACGACCATGTCACCATTCGGATGGAACGTCAGTCTCTTCGGCACACCGCCGGCGGCCGGAATCGTGTAGACATCGAAGTTCCCGTCATAGAACCCCGAAAACGCGATCGTCGTTCCATCGGGTGAGAATTTCGGGAAAACCTCCCCTCCGGCATGCGATGTAAGGCGGGTCGCCGTTCCGCCGGTTACCGGAACAAGCCAGAGATCTCCGCCGTGGGTGAACACAATCTTATCCCCGCTGATATCGGGGAAGCGCATCAGGCGGCTCTCAGGGGCGGCAAACACGGAGCCGGCCGCAAGAAGAACCACCAGGCAAAGGACAAGCAGTCCCCGTTTGCCCATGGCCTCTCTCCTTTCGTGATAGGTTGGTCGCACGTCGAACAGTGCACACATGTACTGTGTATCGATATTAATATTACTTGCATGAGCAACAATAAGTTTCAAAAAATATTATCATTACACCCGACGCCGCCCTGCGCCCTTGCGCCTGCAATGATATATTCATATGTATAATACAGAAACTCTTCTGCCGCGAGGTATGAAATGCCGGGTATGAACGCGTCGACGGGTTCGATGACAGGGGCTCGGACTGGGATCTGATGAGGGAGGCCGTCCGCTGGATCTTGACGGATTAGACCGGGACCGGACAGTCCCGGAAACCGATCGCGAATCGAATCCCGATGAATGACCATGAATGTATCTCGTTCCTGCAATGGTGCCTGCCGAGGCTCCGCATGCAATGGGCCGGCTTCCGCAAGGTCCGGAGGCAGGTGCGCAAACGCATCGCCCGCCGGATGGACGAGCTGAAGATCGGTAATATGAAGACATACCAGGCCTATCTCGAATTCCACCCTGACGAATGGCCGGTCCTCGATTCGATGTGCAGGATAACGATCTCCCGCTTTTACCGTGACCGCGGCGTCTTCGATGCGATCGGAACGGTGGTGCTCCCCGAACTCGCGAGGACGGCCCTCAACACGGGCGGACGCGCAACCAGGCTCTGGAGCGCCGGGTGCGCCTCGGGCGAGGAGGCGTACACATGCAAGCTCCTGTGGGATCTGTCAGCCTTGCCCGTGCTTCCATCCTCACCTGAATTGCACATTACAGCCACGGATATGGATGATCACCTGCTCGGCCGTGCCGCGGGCGGCATCTTCCGGGAAAGCGCGCTCAAGGATCTGCCCGAAGAATATGTAAACGGGGCATTCGAAAAAACCGGCGGCGGGTACCGCTTGCTGGAACGGTTCCGGAAAAACATCCTGTTCATCAGACAGGACATAAGGGAACGGATGCCCGGTGGACCCTTCCACATGATACTCTGCAGGAACCTCGTGTTCACGTATTTCGAGGAGCCGCTCCAGGCGGAACTGCTCGGGGAAATCGCCGACCGGTTGATAAACGGCGGGCTCCTGGTCACCGGCATGCACGAATCACTGCCGAAAGGCGATAAGGGAATCATGCATCGGTTCAATCATCCATGCATCTACAGGAAGAGTGAGATC
>DAOVFR010000110.1 GCA_030672805.1 Candidatus Krumholzibacteriota bacterium | reverse complement strand
CGGGGTCAGGGGATTCTTGACCTCGTGCGCGATCTGTCGCGCCATCTCTATCCAGGCGGATAGCTTTTTCGACCGTATAAGCTCGGTGAGGTCATCGAACACCAGCACCGTTCCCAGCATCTCGTCTCCCTCGCGGAGGCTTGCGACAACCGCCTTGATCGTCCGCTTCGAATCACCCGAGTAGAGGGTCACCTCACGTTCAGCAACGCGGCGGCCGTCCTTCGCGCCGGAGATGAGCCCGAGGAGCGGTTCCAGCCCCTTTCTGCCGATCAACTCCGGCTTCTTCCCCAATACCTCGGCGCGTTTCAGATCGAGTATCCGCTCGCCGGACGGGTTGAGCGTTATAATTACGCCCTTGCTGTCCGTTGCGAGCACGCCTGTCGCCACGTTGTCGAGGATGGCCGCGAGATACCGCTGGCGTTCGACGAGGTCGTGCCGCGCGTCCCGCAGCGCCCCGGTCATCGTGTTGAACGACTCCACCAGCTCGCCGATCTCATCGGTCGCCCGCGCCTCGAGCCTGAATTCGAGGTCGCCCTCGATGATCCTTCGCGTACCGCCCATGAGCACCGCAACAGGCGTGAAGATCTTTCCCGCGAGGAAGAAGCCCAGCGTGACGGCAGCCGCGAAGAGCAGGGCGAGAAGACCGAGAATCAGGGTCGACGTCTTGTGTATCTCCTCGCTGACGAGCGCCGGCCGGTACAGCATGGGCACTGAAAGCACACCGCTCTCGAGGGACCTGAAGGGCGGAATCGGACCGCTCGCGACCTTGTAGACGTAATCTCCCAGAGACGCTTCGCTGACAAACGTCTTTCCATTCTTCAGCGCGATTCTCGAGTAGACGGAAGGTTCGATGATCGGGTCAAGGAAACCGCCGATGAAGAGATCCCGCTCGCTCGACGCATGCAGCAGCCCGCGATAGAAGATATTGATATCCTTGCCAAGAACACCCGATATACCCTCGATGAATCCGTCATCGAGCCTTCGCCGGAAGTACAGGAACCCGCCGGGACCATCGGGAAGCGAGACGGGTATGACGGTCCCCGCGAAGAGGTGGGGAAAATCGTACGTGACGGTCAACTTGCCACGGTTCGCAGGATCTAGCAGTTCGGTGATCTCGTCCGTCTTGAAGTCGCTCATGCTCTCGTCCAGGATCATCTCCCCGCGGCGGCCGAACAGGGCAAATTGCGACGTTTCGTACAGAGCGACATCCCGGATCCGGGCATCCCGCACATTACCGAGGATATCGCGGAGATACTGGCTTCCCGCGAACGATTCCGCTTCCGAGCGGACCGCGTGCTCGATGATAGAGACGGCCGACACGACGCCGGCAAGCGCTTCGTTCTCGCCCTCCACTCCGAACCGCCGTTCTATGAACTGGCTCGAGACGATGCCGAGGAGAACGACGGGCAGGATCGAGACGGCGAGGAAGGAAAGAAGTATTTTCTGCCTGAATCCCAGCCAGCCGGAGAACGAGATCGCCGGTGTCACGCTGCCCAGCACGGGCAGCCGCCTGACGATGATCAGAACGAGCAGGGAGATCCCCGTTAGAATGATGTCGATAGAGACAACGACGGCCCACGCGAGCAGGTTGTCGAGAAACCCCGCGGCCCTGTACCCGACGAGGACCCCCTCACCGGGTTCCTTCTCCATGACGACCGCCCTGAACGTCTGCCCGCCGAGTTCGAGAAAGAACCACTCTCCTTCCTGTGCCGCCACATCGCTGCCGGCGACGAGCAGCGGCGAAGACGAATCCCTCACCCTGCCCCCGGCAATCCTCGCGACTAACAGGTCCCTCGGCTCATCGATGCGCGGGGAGAGGGAGCCGCGTTCGACGTTCTGCAGTATTTCGGGTGCAACGGAACGTGTCCTCGCAAGGAGCTCCGGATTTTCGAAGAAGTACGGTAACGTGATTTCGATACGGCCTATTCCCATCCCCGAAACGTGATACACGGGGACAACGCCGCGGTAGTAGCAGACTGCTCCTTCATTGGTCTCCTGCCGGATATCCTTCACGAAGGGTTTCACCGCCACTCCGGCCGCACGGCCGGAGCTCGGCGGCGGCTCGAACGGCAGCCCGACGCGGAACCGCGAGAAATGTCTTCCTTTCGAATCGTAACAATCAAAGGCGCAGGAGAGGTTGAACCTGCTCAGGCCGCTCTCCGCCCATATCTCGAAAGCGGCCGATCTCCTGTGCTCGATCACCTTCGACGGGATGCGCTTATCGTTCGCAATCTCCTGGCAGATGTCAGGCAGAATCACCTGGATCCAGTTGTCTTCGGGAAAATTGAAATCCTGCGCCTTCTCGATCAACCTGCTACGCCTGAGCTCATCGTACCTGCCCTCCGCCGATTCGTATATGACAAGCGAACATATGAGGACGAGAAAGAACGAGGAGAAGACTACCGAAATCATCTCCTCCTTCCTGATAAACGAGAAAATCCTTGCGGATAATACGAGCAGACCGGCGGCATACACGATCGGAACCCATTGAAATTCAACGCTCCAGGCAAAGGCGGCGAGCGCCGCTGCAGCTGAAGCGAACCCTGTACCGGCTCCCCCCCTGCCCCAGACGAACACGAGCCGGAAGATAAACAGCACGGCGATGAACACGGCCGACACGGTGAACAGAAGGGCGAGATGAATCACTATAACGGGAAGGGAAAGATAGTCGATATCCATCCCTATCAGGGTCGGGTTGGAGTTAAGAACGACCCCCGACACGACTGTCGAGGCGAGCCGGAGCGATGCGATGAGCACGGCCGCGAGAATCACGGCTTTCATCGGAAAGAAGAACAGGCTGAATCGCGCCCCATTATCATGCCGGCGCTCGAGGACGCCGCCATAATACGTACGGAAGCTCTTGATCGTCCCGAAAACGAAAATCAGCCAGAAGAGCGACGTGATCAGGAAATCTCCCGCCGTCCTCATCAGTCCCAGCGGAACGTCACCCGCGAACAGAGCCGGATCGAACAGATTCGTGCCGGGAAAGCCGCTCGGAACGTCGAGCCTCAGGAACAGGTACCTGACGACGACGAGGATGAAGACGAGGACAAAAACGTGTTTCAGGAAATCCCAGAATCTGCCCCGTCCCAGCCTGTACCTTTTTCCGTATGTCCTGTATCCCCATAGAGCGATGGCTATCGCGATGAGCGTCACTGCCATGCGGGCCCATAAAGCGCGGCGCTCCTCCCGCCCCTCGATCATCGAGGCATAGGGTTCACCGGCTACCCGGAGCCCGGCGAGCGGCAGCGCCGTGGAAGCCGTCACCACACCGTACACCTGCACTCCGGAACCCTGTCTGTACAACACACTTGGCCCCGACGAATCCCCCGATTCGTCCAACCGGAACATCCTGCCCCCATGCTCTCCAAGGGCGAAGCTGAACTGGATCTGCTCATCGTACTTCGAGCTGAGGAAATCACCGAGGCTCCTGCTTCTGAGAAACCGGTTGTTGATCCTGTAATTTACCTCGAGCGGGATATCGACGACGACCCTGCCCCCCCCGGCAAGGCGCGATTCCCTGACCAGGGTGGTATAGAGCTGCGTCCTGCCGATGTAGACGAGTGCGGAGTCCGTATCCGGCTCCCCGCTTCTCAGGAAGCGCGGGCGCCCGCCCCACGCGACCCGGTCACCGCCGGGGGAGATGCTCTGTATCCCGATCTCCCTGAACGGCATGAGCCTCGAGCTCGCCGCCTGCGCGAGCGAATCGACGGCGTGAATGATCCGCGCCCGCTCATCGGCCCCAGGATCATCAAGATCGAAGCGGTTGACCATCCCCGAGGTCAGGCCGCCGATCCTCTCCGCGATCAGCCCAAGTCCGGTGAGCTCCGATTCCGCCCCCCTGAAGACCTCCGCCAGGCGAGTCTTTTCACCGTCCAGCCACTCTTCCTCCGTCGGTTGCAGCGGCAGGGCAAGCAGCGTCACGACGAACAGAAGACATAGGGGGACAAGAGGAACTGGCGGGACGGTCTTCGTTGGAGCGCGAACGCCGGGATGTTCATTATCCGGCTCCTTCCGGCGCTCGACGATATCGGCAAGCGAGGTCGGATACCACCGTCTCCTTCCGTACCCGTCGCCATCGGGGCCGTGCGCATACCTGCCCGGCTGCGGCAGGAAAATGAAGATAATGAACCCCGCGTCGAGAAGGAGAAACATGACCGCAACGGGCAGGGGGAGAGAAAAATGGTCGAACGAGATGAGAATGATGAAAAGGACGAGAGAACAGATGAGAAAGAGCCAGAGAGCGGTCAGGAATATCTTGTACTCTTTATCCCAATGCACGGCAAATCGGCTCCAGGAAACCCAGGTGAATCACAACGTCGTTTTGATCTCCGAAACCACCCAGCCCTTTTCCCCCCGTTTCAGGGTCACATATACTTTATCCTGATAGAGCCTGCCGCTGCGAATGTTTTTATAGCTCCTCCGGGCTATGCCATACACCTTCCTGTCCGGTTTGTCCAAGTTGTGGTACTTGACGAACTTGAAATTGAGCTGGGGATATCTCTTGAACATCTTCTTGAAGAGATAATATACCTGGGACCTGCTGAAATAGCCGCCCTTCCGCCCGATACCCTTCACGTTGACAAAAACCATCGATTCTCCGGTGAGCCTGGAGAGAGTCTGCGCCCGCGAGTTGCACCATGCATTCTCGATTCCCTTGAATACTTCCAACGGTGCCCGGTTCCTCCTTGCTTTATCCTGTATCCTGACGTCAATGACTTCCTGGCTCCACGCTGCTGCGGCAAGCATCGCAACAACCGGCAGGCAGACAATCAGGACCCCGGCCCTTTTTCTATTTACCATCGTTTCACTCTTTCGCTTCGCCACCGGGAATCCGAATAATATATGATCAAGCCGGGAACGCGTTCTTCTCCATTTCATATCGAAGGCAAACAGCATGCCAGCTGAATGCCTTGGTTTTATTGCTGTTAAAGCACTGTCCGTAGTCAAAGTGTATACTTTCGGAGAATGGTGTCCAAAAAAGCGGACACGGCGGGGGTTTCAGTTCCAGCTCATGTAGATGAATATTCCGAGGATGACCAGGCCCAGAGCGAATTTCACGAACATGGCGGCAAGCTTCCCGATGAAGGCAAAGAAACCGGTCTGCAGCGCCCTGTCGAGAGACCTGTAACAAAAATATTCGAACAGTACGGCACCGCCGAATGCCCCGGCGAGCCCGAAGATGATGCTCCCGATGAACGGTATGACGAACGAACCGCCGACCGCCCCGGCCAGTCCCCCGATAAACGCTCCGAGGACACCCCATTTCGTCGCTCCCTTGTGGGCAACGTAAACGAGGCCCAGGAAGGACTCAACCGCTTCTCCCAGACCGGCGACCGCGATCATGACGAGGAGCATGACCCATCCGACCGTGGAAAACCCGGACGCGATGTCGTAGATCAGGACCGCGGCGACCGCGATCCAGCTTCCCGGAATCCCGAGGAATATCAACAGGTTCAGAACGAACAGGAGGATATAGAAGAGTACGAGACCTATGTGCTGGAGTGCCGCTATCACGCCGGCCTCCCCGACGGGCTCATCCTACCTTGCCCGGTGTCTCGACGTGATCCGGTTATGCCACTCGACAAGAACCGGGCTTGCCACGAAGATACTCGAGTACGTCCCGATGATGATCCCCATCATCAGGGCAAATGCGAAGTCGCGGATAACCTCGCCGCCCATGAAGAGAAGGAACGCTACGACGACCAGCGTGGTTAGCGACGTTATGATCGTCCTGCTCAGCGACTCGTTGATCGATATGTTCACCATCGAATCGTAGCTCCCACGCCGTCGAAGGCTGAAATTCTCCCGTATCCGGTCGAACACGACAATCGTATCGTTCAGCGAGTATCCGACGATCATGAGTAGCGCTGCGACGATCGCGAGCGAGATCTCCTTGTTGAGGATCGAGAAGATCCCGACCGTGACCAGCACGTCATGCATGAGCGCCAGGATGGCGCCGACGGCAAACTTGAACTCGAACCGCCAGCTGATATAGATCAGGATGCCGAACAGCGAAATCACGATCGCCGCCCAGGCCTTGTTCTTGAGCTCTTCACCGATCCTCGGCCCCACCGACTCGGTCCGGCGGATATCGACTATCCTTTCGGGAAAGTTATCCGAAAGGGCGCTGCTCAGTTTCTCGGCGGCCTTTGCCTCGACACCGAGGAACGGCATGTTGAAAGCTACGCGTTTGGCGGATTCCCTGGTCGCCGCCACGATCCCGACTCCTCTTTCCCTGAGCTGTTCCTTGAGCACCTCGAGGCTGCCGATCGAATCCGCCTCGACGACAACGAGATTCCCCCCCCCGGAGCCGGCGGCGCGATCGGCCCGCATCTCCTTTTTCGAGACGATCTTCCAGTCGGACCGCGGCGCGATCTGCCCGAGAGCGTCGAGGATCATCGCCGCCGCAAGGTCCGCCTCGCTTATCTTCTCGACCCGTATGATGTACTCGTTATCCTGGCCGAAGTTCTGTATCTCGGCTCCTCCATACCCCTCCCTGCCAACAGCGTCCCTGAGATCCGAGATGGGAACGGGTTTGTCAAAACGGACCTGGATGAGGGTTCCGCCCTCGAAATCGATACTGAGATCAGGGCCGCCCTTGATGGCGAGCGAGACCAGACCGGCCAGAATCAGGATACATGATACCATGAAGGCGCTATTACGAACCTGGACGAATTTGAAATCAGTCTCACCTAAAAACTGCATACCGTCTCCTCTACCGGTGTCACATCTAGATACTCAATTTCTTCACTCGACCGCTCCTCGTCCAGAGATCCAAGATCAGTCTGCTGAAGACGAGAGCGGTGAACATGCTTGCGATGATTCCTATGCTGAGTGTTGTCGCAAAGCCCTTGATCGGTCCCGATCCGAACTGCCACAGCACCACCGCGGTGATGAGCGTGGTGAGATTCGCGTCGAGAATCGTCGTGAAGGCGCGGTTGTATCCTGCGTCGATCGCCGACCGGATCGTCTTCTCTTTTCGAAGCTCTTCCCTGATGCGCTCGAATATCAGCACGTTGGCGTCGATCGCCATGCCGATCGTCAGTATGACCCCCGCTATGCCGGGCAGAGTCAATGCGGCTCCGAGGTAGGCGAGAAGCCCGAACAGTATGAGCAGGTTGAGTGAGAGCGCCATGGAAGCGACGATTCCCGAGAGCCTGTAATAGAAAATCATGAAAAGAACGACGATGATGAGCCCGAAGATGGCGGACCGTACACCCATGCGGATCGAGTCGGCCCCGAGGCTGGGCCCCACGGTGCGCTCTTCGATGATCCTGAGATCGGCGGGCAGCGCACCGGTACGGAGCACGATCGCGAGGTCCCGCGCTTCCTCGTCGGTGAAACTTCCCTCGATGTAGCCGGCGCCGTTCGGGATCTTTGTCCGGATCACGGGATGTGACTTGATCTTGCCATCCAGGATGATCGCGGTCAGACGCCCGACGTACTCGCCCGTGAACTTTGCGAGCTCGCGCGCTCCTCTTGAGTTGAACTTGAAGTTTACATCGAGGCGGTTCGGCGACTGTGCGTTTGGACGGATTTCGGCGCTGACGAGGTTCGCGCCCGAAACACCATGGTCCAGCGAGACGAGGAACATCAGCTTTCCCCTGCCACCTTCCTGGAGATGCTGCCACTCGTCGCTCCAAAGGAACTCGGAATCGTCGGGAATCGCCTTTTCGGCTTCGGGCCGGTCGAGCATATTTCTGATCCTCGGAATATTCTTCTCGAGAACAAGCAGCCCGCCCCGGTAGTAGCTCGCGAGCAACGAGGTGAACGGGTTCTTCCTGCTCTCCGCGTGAACCGGCATGTCGAGCTGCATATCATCGAGCGGCGTTACCAGGCCCGTATCCAACGCCGCTGTATCGGCGGGCATGAAGTCGGGCAGTTCGACCGGCGCGAT
>DAOVFR010000253.1 GCA_030672805.1 Candidatus Krumholzibacteriota bacterium | reverse complement strand
AGTCAATATTCCGCCGAGCCATCTCTCATTGATATAATACATGCCGCAGCGCTCTGCGTCCTCCTTCACGCTCTCCTTAGCCTGCCGCTTGGTACCGACGAAGATGACGGTCTTGCCCTCCGCCGCAAGATCTACGATGACCTTGTAGGCCTTTTCGAGCATTTCCATGGTTTTCCGGAGATCGATGATATAGATGCTGCTCTGCTCTTTAAAAATATAGGGCTTCATTTTTGGATCCCAGCGTCGCGTCTGGTGTCCAAAATGAACGCCCGCCTCCAGCAGGTCCTTGATTGTAACGTCCATCCTTATGGCCCCTTTCGGTTAGTCCTCCATCCCTTCAAGCTCAGAGCCCGAATCCCCCCGGAGGGGGAACACCGCGGACCGTAAAGGGATGTGTGTAATTACGTTTAACGCTTCGAGAACTGGAACTTCTTGCGGGCTCCAGGCTGTCCGTACTTCTTCCGTTCCTTTTCTCTCGGATCCCTCGTCAGGAATCCACCTGCCTTGAGAGCCTTCTTGTAGCTCTCGTCATGCATCAGGATTGCCCGGGCGATTCCAAGCCGCAGGGCGCCGGCCTGGCCGGCGTTGCCTCCTCCGGATACGGTTGACTTGATATCGTACTTCTTCTCTGTATTCGTCACCTCGAGCGGCTGCCTGACGACTATCACCAGGCTTTCCCTCCTCATGTGATCTAGCAGCTCTTTTCCATTAACTGTGATCTTTCCGGTCCCTTCGGCCAGAAATACACGCGCAACGGACGATTTCCTTCTCCCGACTGCATGAAAAATCTCCTTCGCCAAAGTCTCACCTCCCTTCACGCTAATGAAATCATTGTCTCTCACCCGTGCTTGAAATCAGGTTTATGCTCCCTCATACATCGAGTTGTCGTGGTTGCTGGGCCTTGTGAGGATGTTCCGATCCGGCATAGATCTTGAGCTTCTTCAGGAGGCGCCTGCCCAGCTTGTTATGGGGCAGCATTCCCCGTATGGCATGCCTCACGGCGAATGTGGGGTCCTTCTCCATCATGTCCTTGAAACACGTGAGTTTGAGCCCTCCCGGATATCCCGTATGGCGCCAGTATACCTTGTCCTCCCTCTTCTTGCCCGTCACGTGGATCTTCGACGCGTTTACCACTATGACGAAATCGCCGGTATCCATGAAGGGAACATACTCCGGCTTCGTCTTGCCGCGCAGGACGGAAGCTACCCTGGTAGCCAGACGTCCGAGCGTTTTCCCGCCCGCGTCGACAACAAACCATTTCCTTTCGACCTGTTCCGGTCTCAGTATTGTCGTTCTCTGCACTCCACTCCTCCAGTAGACGCACAACACCATGTGGAAATCAGAAAAATATATACATACTAACGTGTTATGTCAAGTTCCAAAATACTCTTCCTGTCCGGGCCCTCGATTGCCCCCCGCTCCGTGATGATGGCGGTGATCAGCCCTGCAGGAGTCACATCAAAAGCCGGATTGTAGATACGGGCTCCATTTGCAACGGTGACCGTACCGGAGAAATGGGTGACCTCTTCAGGAGGACGTTCCTCGATCGGAATCTCCCGGCCCGAGGAAATAGACGTATCGAACGTTGACCAGGGAGCAGCCACGTAGAAGGGTTTTCCGTACTTTTCACACAGAACGGCGAGACCGAGCGTGCCTATCTTGTTTGCCGCATCACCGTTTGCGGCAATCCGGTCGGCACCGGTTATCACCGCATCGACGACGCCCGAAGAAAAAAGCGACGCAGCGGCGCCGTCGCATAAAACGGTTACATCGATACCTCTCCTTAGCAGTTCCCAGGCGGTGAGCCTCGCGCCCTGCAGGAGGGGTCTCGTCTCGTCCACGTATACCTCGACACGCTTACCCTCCTCATCAGCCCGGTAGATCACCCCCAGGGCCGTTCCATAACCCGCAGTTGCGAGCCCCCCGGCATTGCAGTGTGTGAGAATCCGCATACCATCCTCTATGAAGCGTGCCCCGTTTCTCCCGATAGTCAGCTCGACTTCGAGTGCTTCCTCGTGTATGCGAAAGGCTTCACCGGCAACCGCGCGGCACAGTTCATCCGCGTCGTCGCCCGCGCCCAGTGCCGCTTCCTTCATCCTTTCGAGCGCCCAGAACAGGTTTGCCGCTGTCGGGCGTGTCCCGGCAAGGACCGCCGCCGCCCGTTCGATCCGGTCCATGATCTCTAACACCTCTATACCACTGCACATAATCACTTCCGGAACGTGACCCCGGTCAAAACCGGGTTCCGTCGGCCGACAGGTCTTCGATCGTAAAAGGTTCTCGACTGACAGCAGCACACCGTACGCGGCCGTAATCCCTATAGCCGGGGCGCCCCGCACCTTGAGCGTGCGAATCGCATCGGCCACCTCGTCAACGCTTTCCAGCTGGATAATCTTTTCTTCCGCCGGGAGAAGTGTCTGATCGATGATCCTGACCTTCCCCTGCCTGTAATCAACCGTCGGTATGAGTGCAAGCTCATTCTCCGCGTGATCGCTCAACGGTTATCCCCCTCTTCCGATTACTCCGATCGGAGACCGATTCACCTTCCGGGCGCCGACCGGCCATTTCACTCCCCGATGATATTGATATGGATCCTTCTGTTCCTGGACCGGTTATCGAACTCGAGAAAGACGATCTGCTGCCAGGTCCCGAGCACCGCTTCTCCCTTCGAGACGGGCAGGGTGCATGACGGACCGACGAGAGCGGACCTGAGATGCGAAAATCCGTTTCCATCTCCCCATGTTTCATCGTGACCGTACGTGGTTCCGGAAGGGATGAGCCGTTCGAACAGCTCGGGAAGGTCCCTCAACAAACCGGGTTCGTACTCGATCGTCGTCAGGGCCCCGGTCGATCCAGGTACCGATACGGTCAGCTGTCCCGTCGTGATGCCGCTCTCCCGGACCACCTCGTTGACAGGGGCGGTTATATCGACGATCGTTCCATCACCGTCGGTCGAGAACCGGTACTCGGTCTCAAAGACATTCATCTTCGCCTCCGGGATCTGTCGGCTTCCAGCACCTGTTCGAGCTCTCTGAACATCCTGAAAAGCCTCGGAACGGGCAAACCGACGACGTTGAAATAACAACCCTCTATCTTTTCCACGAAAGCCGAGGCGAACCCCTGGATGGCGTATGCTCCAGCCTTGTCGAAGGGTTCACCGGTATCGATGTAAGCGCTTATCTCACTACCGGCGAGTTCGCGCATGAAAACCCTGGTGATCTCGGCTTCGATTATCCGCATATTGGGCGGCGCAAGCAGGGCGATTCCGGTGATCACCTCGTGGCTGCGCCCGGACAGGGTTTGGAGCATATCAGCCGCCTCTGCCGGTCCGCCAGGTTTTCCCATGTTTTTTCCTTCACATACTACGGCGGTATCGGCGGCTATGATAGTTCTTCGCGGCTTCATGCGCTGGACCTCGACGCCCTTCAGCTCGGCGAGGAGCTTTGCACTCGAGACAGGGTCATCCCGGCAAACCTCTTCTTCCCTGACATCTGCCGGAATGACATCGAATTCAAACCCGAG
>DAOVFR010000222.1 GCA_030672805.1 Candidatus Krumholzibacteriota bacterium | reverse complement strand
AAGTACCGAGACGGTGGTATTCAATCGGGCCGACCCGCGCACGTGACAAGCCGTTCCTGTACAGATTTCGATAAGATATGCGCCGGACGGTTCGAGGCTTAGAGCTTCATAGAAGTTGGCAATGGTGTAAAGATGTGCGAGGGAAACCTTCAACCGCCTGGAGATCCATTTCAGAACATGTCTGGGGAGCCAGTTCAGTCGTCTCTGGACCTCCAGCATAATCTGAAGAACGGAGCTTTTCCCGTAATCGTATTTTGCGATGACTTCGTCGACTACCCTGAGGTTCTGCAGGACATCGCGCAGGGTCTTTTCCCTTTCCTTGATCCGGCCCAGGGTTTCGGCATGGAAACTTGCCTCGGTTTCAAGATGCGCCAATTCCTCGAGGAAATCCCGCTTATCCAAACCGAGCGAATAGTACTGTCCGAGCAGTTCCAGACCTTTCAGGGCCACTGTCTGCTGATCCAACGCCGGGCCCTCCACGGCCGTCCTCGCTTCGGGCGCGACGGCAGGCTGCACCGCCGCTTTCCGTTCCTCGTTTAGTATCATTCCCCGCTTGACGGACTCCAGCAGGCGCTCGGGTCCGAACGGCTTGGTCAGGTAATCGAAAGCCCCGATCTTCATGGACTCCACAGCCGAATCGACGGAGCCGTAACCGGTTACGACGACCGACACGATTGTCGGATCGATCTTAGAGACCTCCGCCAGCACCTACATGCCGGAAATGCCCGGCATCTTGAGATCAACGACAACCACCTTTGGATGCATGGTCTCGATCAGTTCCAGGCCTCTTCGACCATCTTGCGCTGTAGTGGCTCGATACCCATCCGCTTCCAATGTTTGATAGCAACCTTCGCATATTGACTGCTCGTCGTCTATGATCACGACATCGGCCGTTTCTGACCCCGGCTTATCTTGTCCACTGACATCCATAATTTCGTGCCCCTTTCCGACCCGGGCGCCGTGGTTCGCTTCGAAAGTCCTTTGCTGCGCCCGAGGTACACCTGGTCACAACGCAAACAGCGTGCCTTGTGACAGGCAGGGCAATGCCTGCTGTCTATAACCCTGTACTGTCCAAAGAGATAAGGTTGAAATCCGTGTCGGCTGCGATCCTAAACACTCAGGTTTAAGGCAGCCGGTACGGTACATTATGTATCTGCGGCGGTTGGGAACGGGTATTATTGTATCAATCCTTACTCTGGCGGCCGGGCCGCTATATCTCAATGCCATACCTGCGAATCTTCTCACGCAGCGTCTTTCGATTGATCCCGAGATACTCGGCTGTCTTGGCTCTGTGCCCGTCAAATTGCTCGAGCGCTCGGACTATTTCCTTCTTTTCCGATTGAGCAAGCGTTCCTTCCTTAAATTCCTTGGATTCACCCGTCGAGTCCCCACCGATGATCGATAAATCTTCAGTACCGATCGTATCATCTTTGCATGTGACTACCGCATATTCTATCGTGTTCTTCAGTTCCCTTACGTTTCCAGGCCAACCGTACTCTTGCAGGAAACGCATGGCATCGGTGGATAATCCTGGTCTCTTGGCTTTCTCCTTTATACACGCCATGGCCAGGAAATGCTCGGCGAGGATAGGAATGTCTTCCCTTCTTTCTCGTAAGGGCAACAGATATATAGGAACTACATTCAGCCTGTAGAACAGGTCCTCCCTGAACCGACCTTCCCGAATTTCCCCAGGAAGGTCCTTGTTGGTAGCCGAGATAATCCGAACATCGACTTTTATCTTTTCCAGGCTGCCAATCTTTGAGATTTCTTTTTCCTGGATAACGCGCAACAGTCTGGACTGCATGCCGACAGATATGTTCATAATCTCATCCAGGAATATCGTCCCGCCGTTGGCGAGCTCGAATTTTCCCTGCGTGGTTTCTATTGCCCCCGTGAAAGAACCCTTTGCATGCCCGAACATCTCGCTTTCAAACAGGGTTTCGACCAATGTTCCACAATCAACCACTACGAAAGGCTTTTCCCGGCGCAAGCTCAAGTGATGTATATTACTCGCAACGAGTTCTTTTCCGACACCCGTTTCCCCGAAAATCAGCACCGTGGAGTCCGTGGGTGCGACCTGCTTGATAAGCTCTGTTATCTTCATGGTGGCGTGTGAACGCCCGATGATCTTGTTTCCGGAAGCGCTATCCGTCACCCCGACATCAGCCAGCGAATACTCGAGCTCTCGCCTGCGACTATCGACTGCCTTCTCGACAACCTTCAGAAGCGCTTCCGGGGTGAACGGTTTGGTAATGAAGTCGTAGGCTCCCTCCCGCATTGCCTCAACGGCCACATCTATCGTCCCGTAACCGGTAGTTATGATAACAATGGAACTCGCGTCGGTCTCCTTGATCTTTTTCAGGACCTCCATTCCGGGTATACCGGGCATTTTCAAATCCAGAATGATCACGTCGAAAGATACCTTATCGATTGCCGCCAGAGCGCGCTGCCCACCATCCACGGATTGCGCCCTGTATCCTTCTTCGATCAAGGTCTGAACACATCCAACCCTCATGGATTCATCATCGTCCACAACTAGAATATTCGCACAATAAGGCATCAGGCATTATCCCTCGTCTGTCGTGCCGCGCCGCTTGAGGCCAACGGCAGCGATACAACAAAAGTGCTTCCCTCGCCGATACGGCTGATGACTTCTATGGTTCCGCCGTGTCTTTCGACAATTCCGTGGCTAATTGACAGACCCAAGCCCGTCCCGCGTCCAACTTCCTTGGTCGTGAAGAACGGCTCGAACAGCTGCCGAAGATCCTCCTCGGATATCCCTGGGCCAGTATCGGTGAAACTGATCTCGATCCGGTCGTCCGCAGCGGACAGGTTTGTGCTGATTGTCAGAATGCCGCGTTCCTCCATGGCTTCGGCCGCATTCATCATGATGTTGACAAACACCTGCTGCATCTGGGACTCGTCAGCGTAGATTTGCGGAAGATCCGACCGAAGCCGCTTAACTACCTCGATGTTGTGGAATAACACCTGGTTTTCTAGAAGAGAAGCAGTTTTCTCAACGACGTCGTTTATGTTGAGTTGTTCGGTTTTCGGCTCTCGTTTGCCGGCGAATTCCAGCAAGCCCCTAACGATCTTCTGGCAGCGCTCGGCCTCCTTGACAATCCGTTCCAGGTTCTCCCTCTCAGTACCTTCGGCAGGAGCCTTCCGCATAAGCAGACGGCTGAAGAGCAGAATCCCCCCCAGTGGATTGTTTATCTCGTGAGCGACACCGGAGGCCAATTGGCCTATCATGGCCAATTTCTTTGACTCCATGACCTCATTCTGTGCCTGCTGGCGCAGTTGCTCGTCCCTCTCTTCTATCGAAGAGGCCATCATGTTGAACGTTCTGCCCAGTGCTTCGATCTCTCTGATAGACTCTTCTGGCTGTACCCGTTGTTTGAGATCACCGCTGGCCAAGCGCCGCGCGGCACGGACCAGAGCGTCTGCCGGTTTTGTAAGAGCCCTTGACAAGAAATAGCATATCACGACGGACAGGACTATCCAGCCGAGTAAAATTCCCACGAAGGTCCACAGGACGTTCCTCTTCATATCGGTAAACTTCCGTTCGAGCATCCCGACGTACAAGATACCTACAACCTTTCCGGACACATCTCTTATTGGTTCGTACGCCGTTACATACCAGTCATTTACGACAAAGGCCCGTTCCACCCAACGCTTCCCTTCGACCAGGACACGCTCATTCACCTCCGATGAAACACATGTGCCTATCGCTCGCTTGCCATCCTCCATCCGGACGTTCGTGGATATTCGGAGATCCCCCTGAAAAATCGTTGCTGTGCCGATATCCCTCCCGTGATATACCTCTCCCTGGCAAACCGTCTCTTTTATCTTATCAACGAGACTGTTGTCTCGATTCAGCATTCTGCCCCCGTAGAGCACCCCCAGCAGTTCTCCGTAATCGCTGAGGATGGGCCCCGCGGCCTTGATCATCATTCCTGACGTCTCTTCGGTCTTCTCGGTCGGTTTCCCCTTCGGGGTGGGGATTAACTTTATGTGAGCTCGTTTAGCCAGGTTTGAGGATTCCTTCCGGAGCTGATCCTTCGTAACGATCTCGGTTGAAGCGACCACACGTTGCTCGGATAATACCCTCGCCAGTATCGGATTATCTGCTTGGCTATCGCCTTTGACCGATGGACTCCGTGCTCTCAGGAGAACCTTGCCATTCGAGTCGGTCAGTGTCAGAACGTCCAGCGATTCGCGGGGCTTAGAACCGAAGTG
>DAOVFR010000292.1 GCA_030672805.1 Candidatus Krumholzibacteriota bacterium | reverse complement strand
GATCCTCCCCGAACGGGGAATAGACCACGTCAGGGCGAGAACCCTCCTGCTCCTCGGCAGGACAGCCGGGTCGGCCGGCGAGGCTATCCGTTACACCGGCGAAGCGCTGTCCCTTGCCGGGATGAACGGCCTCAGGGAGCTCGCGTGGAAGTGTCTCTCGGATCTCGGGGAGTACAACCGCACAAATCGGAATATGGACGAGGCGAAACTTCTCCAGGAACGTGCGATTCTCGAGGTCGAGTCCCTCCACCGGGGCGTCGGCTCCGACGAGCTCAGACGTCACATGCTGCGTCCCGCGCTCACGCCGTTCGACCGGATCATCTCCCTGATCGTCGACACCTCCCGGGACACAAACGCGGTACGCGAAGCGTTCGGGTACACCGAGAGGTCGAAAGCCCGGATCCTCGCGGGCCTGCTCCGGGAAGCGCTGAGCAGGATCGGGCGGGAATACGGCGGGAGCTTCGCCTGGAGGAAAGACCTCGTCTCGCAGCTCAGCCACATCCAGTCCCGTCTCCAGGACGGTTCACTGGTAAACGACGAGAGGCAGCGCCTTTGCAAGGATATGGCGCGTATCGAAAGAGAGCTGACAAGGCGGGAAATCCTGCATTCGGAAGAGCAGAGAGACTACAGCGCGGCGGTGTATCCCTCTCATGAGAAGGTTGCCGACCTTCTCGCCACGCTGAAACCATCCGAAAGGCTGATCTCGTACTACCTCGGAGATAAACGATCCTATCTTTTCACCGCCCGTTGCGGCACGATCGAGGTCTTCCACCTGCCGGAGCGCGCCGCGATCGAGCGGAAGGCGTGCGTGTTTCTGCGGATGCTGCGGCAGTTCGCGGGGGGTCGGGAGGGCGTTTCCGGAAAGAACGGCGCCGGTCTGCCACGGGAAGTCCTCGACCGGGCGTCGGAGGAACTCTACGATCTTCTTATCGGTCCCGCGGGGGACCGTCTGCGGCCCGGCGAGACGCTCGTGATCGTACCCGACGGCCTTCTGAACCGCCTGCCGTTCACCCTTCTAAGAAACGACGGCGCCTGTCTTATCGAGAGGCACGAGATATTCTACGCCCCCTCCCTTCGGTCTCTCTACTACCTGCGGAAACGAACGAACGCAAGTACCCGCGCGGGCGTGGGGGAACGGATCGATGTCATCGCCGTGGGAAGCAGCGGGGTCAGCGGGACCGGTCGGCGCGGCACTCGAAGGGTCTACCCGTTCACCGATATTCCCATCGAGCCTCTCCCGCGCGCCGCGTCCGAGGCGCGTGCCGTCGCCGGAATGTTCGGCCGATCGACGCATATGACCGGAACGGGAGCGAGCGAGAGCTCCTTCAGGGGACACCCTCTCGACGGGGCACGGATACTCCACATCGCCGCGCACAGCTATATCGACAACGAGGACGTGAGACGCTCATTCATCGTTCTGAGCCCCGAAACGGAGACCGCACGGGAACGCTCCGTACCGCGCGAAGACGGGCTGCTCCAGTGGCACGAGATCGTGGGACTGGAGCTTGACGCCAATCTTGTCACCCTATCCGCCTGCAGGGCCGCCGGGGGTGTTCTTACGTACGGCGAGGGCATCACCGGGCTCACGCAGGCGTTCCTCTACGCGGGAGGGGACTGTGTCCTCGCATCGTTCGTCGACGTTCCGGACGGTTTTGCCGGACGTTTCATGATCGCATTCTACCGGCACCTGAAAGATGGCAAAACCGCATCCGCGGCGCTGAGGGCGGCGCAGCTCGATGCGATGGGCTGGAACGACATCGCGCACGGCCCCTCCCTGTGGGGATCGTTCGCGCTGATCGGGGACGGAAACATCACCATCCCCTTCAGCGAGTGACGCCGTCTCCAGGATGCCTCATCGCTGCATACCGAGTGACGCTGCATCCAAGGTGACGTGACGCTGCATCCAGGATGCCTCACCGCCGCCGCCTCCCGAGTGACACTGCTTCCCATGCGCCGCACCGCAACCTCCCGTGTGACGCTGCCTCCCGGGCGCCACACTGCTGCCTATAGGATGCCTCACCGCCGCCGAAAAAGCTGCAATCCCCGGTGAAATAACTGGTTGCCCACCCCGTGAGGATGCTATTCTCGTCCCGGAGCATTCTCATATTTCGTGTGTCATTATCCGTTGCGGGAGAGTCATATAAAGTGAGAGCACACCTGAAGGCGCTAACCGACGAAGAGCTCTCGGCGTACATAGCGAAAGAGGCGGCCGAGGATGCATGCACCGAGCTTTTTCACAGGTATCAACGGAAGATATACCTCTGGTGCTTCAACTACACGCATGACGAGGAGGAAGCGGTTGATCTCGCCCAGGACATATTCATCAAGCTCTTCAGGAACATCGACAGGTTCTCGGGGCTCTCGAAATTCTCGACCTGGGTATACACGGTCACGCGGAATCACTGCCTCGGGGAACTGGCCACAAAACGGAGCCGGTGGCGCAAACAGATGCGTTCGATCGACGGCGAGAACGCAATACAGCCCGCGGACGGGGACATGTCCGAAACGCTGGACATCGAAGGAGACCTGGAACGGATCATGAACGCGGCGCAGGGAATAATGAAACACGACGAACTCGAGGCATTCGTGCTGCATTACCGGGAAGGGCTTACGGTGAACGAGATCACCGGGATACTCCGCTGCGACAACGTGACCGGAGCGCGCACGCTGATCCAGAATGCACGGCACAAGTTCGGGCGGCTCATCGATGAGAAGGGATTTTCAAGATGAACGG
>DAOVFR010000016.1 GCA_030672805.1 Candidatus Krumholzibacteriota bacterium | reverse complement strand
CAACTCGGCACCCCTGATATAATGAATTCCCAGGCCGGCATTGATGAACGGGGAAAAATCGCTCCGGCTGAGATACCGTCCGATCTTCGCATCGAAAAAACAGATATCGCAAGCCCCGTCACCCCACCGGATCCCCGATCTTCCCATGAGGTAAAAATCGGGCAGGTCGTACTGGTAAGCCAGGTCGAGCACGATGAGCCTGTCAACCTTGTTGCCGAAGGAATCGTCGAGCGGCCAGATGAAACCGGCCCGCAGCCCCTTCGATGAGTATGACTCCCGCCTTAGCGGCTTCTCGGCTTCCTTCTCCGTGATCATGCCGACCTCGACCGTTTTATCGAGTTTCCTGCCCGTCGTCACGCTCCTTGCAAGACGCGCGAGCACGACGTCGAGGTCCTCTTCCGTCCGGGAAACGCCGTCCTCGCTGAATATGACCGACGCGTCCTCCGCGTCAACGAGCTGCACACGGACGATATACTTTCCTCCGAGCCTGGTGATCGAACCGACAATCGCCGTACCGAGCCCCGCTCCGCTCGCGAGTGTGGCGGCGCAGTCCGCCTCGTAGCACCCCGTGTCCCCGAGCAGGTCAAAGGCGGACACCGGCATGTATTTCCCCTCCTCCTCGAGTGCTCCCCTGAAAAGCATCATCGCCGCGTCGATCAGCTCCTCGTCGACACCGACACCTTTGAAACGGAACATGAGCGGTTTCCCGGCGGCGGCCGGGACCGAAAACAGCATCAATATAACGAGCAACGCGGAAATCTTTCGCATGGGACTTCACCCTTTCGATAAAATATGCCTGTGCCGCTGAACGTATCGAGCGAGTTTATATCGACCGGTTGTGCCCTGGCAAGGGAAAACGGTGATGTGTCCCGTCCGGTGCGGCTATCTCCGCGAAGAGGTGTTCCGCCTTCTCCACCATGAACCCGAAATGCGGGATGACGACCGGATCCGGGCGGCGCTCCACTATCCCTTCGGAATGACCCTGAGATACCTCTTCTTTCCCGCCCTGAGCAGCAGGCACCCGTCCTGGAGATCGCCCGTCGTGATTGTCACGTCAAACGCCTCGAGGCGCCGTCCGTTCACATATGCACCGCCCTGGGCAATCAGCCGCCTCGCCTCGCCCCGGGTTCTCACCATCCCGGTATCGGCGAACAGGGCGAATGCCGGCACCCCCTCATCGAGCCTATCCGTATCTATCTCGAACGTCGGGACGGCGCCGTCCGCTCCGCCGTCCCCGGAGAAAAGCGCCTGCGAGGCGTCCCGCGCTCTTTCCGCTTCCTCCCCGCCGTGGTTGATCCTCGTCGCCTCGAAGGCAAGCGCCTCCTTCGCCGCTCGAAGTTCAGCTCCTTCCCGGGCGGTGAGCTTCGCAATCTCGTCCAGGGGAAGGAAGGTGAAAAGCTTGAGAAACAGCTCTATATCCCGGTCGTCGGTGTTGATCCAGAACTGGTAGTATTCGTACGGCGATGTCCGTTTGCCGTCGAGCCAGATGGCGCCTTTTTCCGTCTTGCCCATCTTGGCGCCGGAAGCGACGGTGAGCAGAGGGAATGTGAGCGCCCCGACCTCGCCCCCCTCGACCCTTCTGATAAGGTCGGCGCCGGCGAGGATATTTCCCCACTGGTCGTTGCCTCCCATCTGAAGCGTGCACTTGTACCGCCGGTACAGGTGGAGAAAATCATACGACTGCAGCAGCATGTAGTTGAACTCGATGAAATTGAGCCCGGTCTCGAGCCGCTGCCGGTACGACTCCGCGGCGAGCATCCTGTTCACGCTGAAGTGCCGGCCGATGTCTCTCAGGAACTCGATGTAGTTCAACGGGCGGAGCCAGTCGGCATTGTCGAGCATGAACGCCCTGTCACCGGAGAAATCAAGGAAGCGTTCCAGCTGTGTTTTAAGCCCCTTCGCGTGCTCAGCGATCGTCTCGCTGGTGATAAGCTGCCGCATCTCCGTTTTCCCGCTGGGGTCGCCGATCATCGCCGTACCGCCGCCGAGAAGAGCGATAACGCGGTGACCGCGCTGCTGCATGTGCGCCAGCGCCATGATCGGCACAAGGCTCCCCACGTGGAAGCTGTCCGAGGTCGGATCGAAACCTATGTAGCACGTGACCGTACCGGACAGCAGCTTTCTGATCCTGTCCTCATCCGAGACCTGCTCTACGAATCCGCGATCCCTGAACACATCATAAACATTCATCAACCGTTACTCCTCCAGGATCGTCCATCCCGTGACGCACATGTCCCCATAATAACATTCCACCTGCATCCGGCCAGCTACTTTCGCAGGACCAGGTAATAATGCCTGCCGTCCCGGAAAAATCTGAGCAGAACCCTGCTGTCCTCGATCCGTTCGATCGCACGCTTGAACTCCGTGTAGTCGGACACGGGAGTTCTCTCGACCGACGTGATGACATCGAACCGTTCGAACCCCGCCTCGGCCGCAATCGACCCGCCGTCGACATCGGTGATGACGACGCCGCTGAGCCGCGCCGGCAGCCTGAGTCTCCGGCGGTGCTCATCGGTCAGTGTCTCGAAGGCGACCCCGACAAAGAGCGGCGACAGGGCGCTCTCACCCGGGCCCTGGACCATTTTCACGTCATCGGGACGCTCGCCGATCGTCACCCGGAGTTTCCTGGTCTTCCCGTTCCGCAGCACCTCGATATCAATCCTGTCACCCGGTTCGGTGATCGCGATATCCCTCGTGAACTCGCGTATCCCCACGACCTCCTTTCCCTGGATGGCAACGATCACATCGTCGGGTTCGAGGCCTCCCTTCTCGGCGGGGCTTCCCGCCTCGACGTCGGAAACGAGGATACCCTTCACCTCGGAGAGATCGAATGCTTCGGCCAGTTCCTCGTTCACTTCCTGGATCGAGACGCCGAGCCATCCCCGTACCACGCGGCCGTGCTTGATGATCTTCTCCATGATATTCCGTGCGAGATCGATAGGGATTGCGAACCCGATGCCCTGGCTGCCACCGGAACGGGAAAGGATCGCCGTGTTGATGCCGATCAGATCACCGCTCGAATTGATCAGCGCGCCTCCGGAGTTGCCCGGATTGATCGCCGCGTCGGTCTGGATGAAGTTCTCGTAATCGACAAGCTGAAGCCCTCCCCTGCCGAGCGCGCTGATGATGCCCATCGTTACCGTCTGGCCGACCTGGTAAGGATAACCTATCGCCAGGACGACCTGGCCGAGCCTGAGCCTCGACGTATCGCCGAACGGAACCGACGGAAGATCCTCTGCATCGATCTTGATGACCGCCACGTCGCTCCGCGGATCTGAACCGACGATCTCGGCATCGAACCGCCTGTCGTCCGGCAGGATGACCTCGACCTCCCGCGCCTTCTCGACGAGGTGGTTATTGGTAAGTATGTAGCCGTCCTTCGAGACGATGACGCCTGAGCCGAGGCTCGTCTGCTCCTGCTCGAGATTGTCGGGCATCCCGAAGAAGCGCCTGAAGAACGGATCCCTCATGAAAGGATGCATGCTGCGGGGATCGATCTTGACGACCCGTTTCGAGGAAATGTTCACAACCGCCGGCACGACCTTCTCGACAACGTCGGGCAGACCCTCGAGCTCGGGCTTCTGCGCAAACGCCTGAGGGAAAAGACCCCCTGCATTTATTGTCGCCATGCTTGAACCGTCTCCCGCCGTGAGGAGTTTACCCGCGAATATCCCCGCGACGAAAACGATCGTTACTGCCAACATGAACGTCGCCGGCCTGTTCCGTGTGTTGAAACGCTTCATTGTCAAACCTCCTGGTATTTCCCTCTCCGGTTGATGTCCGCCACTCTGATACAGCGGCGCGCCGTCCAAAGTTCCGGGCGGCTGCAGGATCTGTTCCGCATGCGGTCTCCGGGAATCCCGGAACGGCCGGATCGTCGCGACCTGCATTGTACCGCAGAACCATGTCTATTATAGGGCGAGTCGAAG
Organism: Candidatus Krumholzibacteriota bacterium; assembly: GCA_030672805.1. GTDB lineage: Bacteria > Krumholzibacteriota > Krumholzibacteriia > Krumholzibacteriales > Krumholzibacteriaceae > DAOVFR01. The sequence continues at coordinate 15,639 of DAOVFR010000016.1, read as the reverse complement.
AACGGTAAAGTGAATTCCATCCCTTTTCCCTGGTTTCCGCACGCGGCGGACACATGCGGAAGGCGTAACGTCCGAATCGGACTAAAGTTGGTGAAACAACAAACGATATACAATTAGTGACGATGAAAGCAACCGATACCGTATACGTGGACAGGGCCGGGGAACTCCTGATACGGTTCTTCGACGTCACGGCGGGCCTTCTCGCCCTGGCCGTGATGTCCCCGTTCTTCGCGCTCATCATGCTCGCTATCAGGCTTTCCGACGGAGGGCCCGTTTCCTTCCGCCAGACCAGGCCGGGATCGATGGGGCGTTCTTTCACGATGTACAAGTTCCGCTCGATGGTCGTCGGCGCTTCACGCATCGGACAGGGGCTTTACATCGACGGGGAGCACGACGATCGGATCACGACGGTCGGCAGGGTTATCCGCAAGTGGAGCCTCGACGAGCTGCCGCAGCTTCTGAACATCATAAAAGGCGATATGAGCATCGTCGGCCCGAGGCCGGCAATGCCTTTTCAGGTCAAACAGTACACTGCCCGTCAGAAGCGGCGGTTGACCGTGAAACCGGGCCTGACCGGCTGGGCCCAGGTAAACGGGCGCAACTCGCTTTCCTGGCCCGAGCGTATAGAATACGACCTGTGGTACATCGAACATCGCTCGCTGCTGCTGAATCTCCGCATCATCCTGAAGACCATTCCAGCGGTGCTGAAACCCTCGGGCCTCTATGCCGCCAGGGAGAATTACCTCCTCGCCACCGGTCATCCCGCGGGCGCATCCGCGCATGCCGCTCCCACCGCCGAAAACCGCGAACCGGTCCGCGAGGCGAAAACACTCATTGTGAGATCATCCTGATGAAATTGAGAAGAATCGCACGAGATGACGGTGTCTCCCGGAACGTCGAGACATAATCGCCCAGATGCTCTCTGCCGTCGAGAAACTTTTCTTTCCGGATAAGGACGTTCCCGTACATCCCGGCCAGCTGCTCGAGCTGCAAAGGGATCAGCTCCGGGTGGAACTGTAACCCGAACGACCTCCCCACCTGGAATGCCTGCGTGTGGGTCATCTGGTTGAACGCAAGTCTCACCGCCCCTTGCGGCATCCTGCTCACATGCGTCCTGTGAACCAGGTTCACACTGTCTCCCGAAGAAAATCCGTCGAACAGCGGGCTTCCCTCGCCTTCCGGTGTAAGATAGATACAAACGGTTCCCATCTCCCTGCCCCTCGGGTTCTCCGTCACCTCCCCACCCAGCGCCGCGGCGAGCGCATGGTGCCCGAAACAGACACCGAGTATCCACGCTCCGGCCTCGTGCGCCCGGGAGAGAAATTCGAGCAGCGGCGGAATCCAGGGTTTGTCCTCGTAGACCGGACCGGCACTGCCGGAAATGATAACTCCACTTCCTTTTTGCGCCACCGTACCGGGTCCGGGCAGGTCACCGGCTACACCGTCATGAACGAGGCACTCGATCTCACCGGAAACGCCGAGTGTATCGAAGGCGTCACGATACCAGTCCGCACTCACCGTCCCGTCGGGAAGCGTGAAATCGGTTACATCGATAAGGTGAATGACAGGTTTCATCTCTCTAGAAGCGGATCTCGAAGCCGTTGTAGTCACCTCCCGGTAGTAGTGGATCGATGTCCATTCCCGTTACGTGGGACGAGATCGGACCTATCCTGAGCTCCTGGAGAAATGCATTGACCGGTCCCTCGTCCCCTTCGGCTTCCACCTCCACGGCCCCGCCGGGCAGGTTCCGCACGAATCCCGAAAGGTGCAGCCTGTACGCGACGTCGCGCGTGAAGAAACGGTATCCGACACCCTGGACCACACCCTTGACTACGATCCGGACCCGTTTCATTAAAGCCTCCTCGGACTCATCACGTCTCTTCCGGAAACGGACGACCCGGAACGGCCGTTGCCGGCAGCCGGCCCTACCGGTACGTCTCGATAAAACGTTTGAAGGAACGATCCCATGTCTTTTCCACGTCATCCGGAAAGACGCAGGCGGGCAATTCCTTCATCCCGAGGTGATACCGGATACACGCACAGCAGTTGCCCTTACGCGGGCATCCCTCATAAGTGCAGTTGCAGAATTCCAGGTTTGCCTTCAAGTTATCGCAGTTGATCGCCATGCATTTTCTCCCGTCCGTTAAACGGACGTAAGCTTAATAAATACGCGGCGTACGTTCCAGTAAAAAGTTCCATAAAAAAGCGTTCGCAAGCCTTATGAATATATGATATAATTCCCAATATATCACCATGAGGATTGACACATGAGAGCAACGACAACCAAGCGCCTTGCACATGCTCTCCTCGTTCTGCTTCTTGTCGCCGGGAATGCACGGTCGGGCGTCATAACGCGAAGGCTTCATTTCGAATATCCCGGGATTGCCTCGTCGGCGCACGGGGTAATTCTCGAAATCGATGGATGCCGCAGCATAGGCCGGACCGGTGAACCGATGCTGCCCGTCTACCCGGCACGTTTCCTTCTGCCGCCGGGTGAACGTATCGAAAGTTTCATCGTAGAGGCGGGCAGCGGCGTTCCGGTCGAGGGATACCTCGATGTGGCTCCGATGCCGGCCCAGGTCCGGCTGGGCGGCTGGAACGGGCCTGCAGCGGGACGGAACGAGGCGGTGTACCGCTCGTCTGCACCCCTGCCGGGCATAAGGGGAGCGCTCGCTGCCGAAGCGGAATGCGGAGGATACCGTGTCGCCTTTATCAACATCTATCCCTGTGATCTTGTCCCTTCCTCGGGAACGGTAACGTTCTACCCGTCGGTCGACGTGACGATCGAGACGATCCCCGACCCAAACCGCCGGTTCACTCCCGGAAGGGTGCCCCCACTTCTCCGAACGATCCGGCACACGCTCGAAAATCCCGAGGCCATACGTAAGTACGCACCGCTGGCGCCGCCGTCGTCAGGGCAGTTCCTGCAGCCGGAAATCATCCCCTACGTAATCATCACGGGGCCGTCTCTCACCGGGTCGTTTCAATCCATTGTAAATATCAAGGAAATGCAGGGTCTGAAGACAACGATCGTCGACACCGAGTCGATCGCACTTTCGTATAGCGGGGCCGATCTGCAGGAGCAGATCCGGAACTTCATCACGTACGCGTACGAGAACTGGCGGACCGAGTTCGTCCTTCTCGGGGGCGACGACGAGATCATCCCGCACAGGGGGCTCTACGTGAAGGTCGGCAACGAGATCGAGCCGGATATCCCGTCCGATCTCTACTACGCGGCGCTCGACGGCAACTGGAACAGCGACGGGGACAGCTACTACGGCGAGCCGGGCGAGGAAGATCTCCTTCCGGAGGTGACCGTCGGAAGACTGCCGGTGAACACGGCCGAAGATGTATACCACTTCACGGCGAAGCTCGCGCGCTACGCGCTGTTCCCGCCGGAAAATCTTTCCACCAGCGCACTGATGCTCGGAGAACTCCTCTGGACGATCGAGGACGAGGATACCTGGGGCGGCGATTACAAGGACGAGATCCTGTACGGGACGTCGAACTTCGGTTTCACAACGGCGGGACTGCCCCCATGGTTCACCGCCGCCATGCTGTACGACCGCGACCTCGGCTTCCCGTGGAACGAGTCGCACCTCCTTCCGCTGCTGAACGGCGGGATGCACATAATCAATCACATCGGCCACTGCAACCTTCACTACTGCATGAGGCTCTCGAACTCCGAAGTACCACTCATCGAGAACACCGGCGCCGGCGATATGCCCTTCGTCATCTACTCGCAGGGATGCCACGCGGCATCCTTCGACAACGTGGACGGTGCGGGAACCCCCCACGCCGAGGATGCCATCGGCGAGGTCCTCGTCACCAGCTTCGAGGGCGCCGTCGCGTTTATCGGCAACACCCGGTTCGGGTGGGATTCCCCGGGATCGACGAGCGGCTGTTCGCAGTTCTTCGACAGGCAGTTCTTCGATGCACTTTTCAGCGAGGGGATCACCGGGATCGGAAGGGCCCTGGACGATTCGCGCATCGACAACATCCCCTTCGTCGAATACGCCGCGATCCGTTACGTGATGTACGAGCAGTGCCTGTTCGGCGATCCCTCGATGCTCGTCTGGACGAATAAACCAGAAACGCTCGGCGTCGTGCACGACGATTTCATATCGATCGGTCAGGAGACGTTCAAGGTCACCGTCTCCGGTCCGGGCGGACCGGTGGAGAACGCCCGCGTCTCTCTCCTCGGAGATGAGCTGAACATCTACTGTACCGGACATACGAACACCGGTGGAGTCGTCTACCTCGATCCGGTGACGGATACAGAAGGCGTGCTCGCACTGAGTGTCCTGGCACCGGACCATTACCTCTACTCAGCCAACGTGACCGTCACCGATGCGCCGTCGGCCCTGCCGGAGATCCTCTACCTGAGTTTCGACGATGACTCCCTCGGCGCGAGTGCCGGGGACGGGGACGGCGTCATCGAGAGCGGCGAGACCGTTGAACTCGACCTCGTGATCATGAACACGGGCGTTGAGCCGGCGGAGCAGACCGGGGTCACTCTCGAATGTACCGACCCGTTCGTTTCGGTCATCGACAGCATGCATTATATCGGCTCGCTCCCCCTGCGGACGGCGATAATCCTCGAAAAGGCGTTCATCATCATGCTTGCCCCGGAGACGACCGACGGCCACGATATCGTTCTCAACTTCACGATCCGCTCGGACCAGGGAGAATGGGCCGCGAACCGCGACCTCACAGTCAGCGCTCCATGGATCACACTGCAATCGTGGGCCGTAACCGATACGGCCGAAGGGAACGGTAACGGATGTGTCGATGCGTGGGAATTCCTCTCCATACGATCGGCCTGGATGAACAACGGAAGCATCGATGTCGTTTCACCGGTCCTCTCCCTCGCATTCCTCGACGATACATGGGCAAGAACCATCCATCACACGGTGCAGGCCGATACCATACCGGCGGGAGGATCGATCAGTTTTAACTCCGGTCTCGATTTCTTCGTTCGCGAGTTGACGCCTCCCTTCACCGACATCTCCGTCATCCTGACCCTTTCCGGTGACAACCTGCCTGCCTGTTCGGAGACGCTCCTCGTAACGACGTGCGGGTACGGGATGGATGACCCGGTCACCGGCGACGTTCCGTGGAAGCACCAGACGCTTTCGGGAATCGACGGGTGGCACGTGAGCGGTGTCAGCTTTAACTCCCCCCCGTTGAGCTGGAAATGCGGCAATGAAACGGAGGGTTCCTATTCGAACATGATGAACGCCGTTCTCGTCTCGCCGCCCATCTATCTTTACAGCAATTCCTCGCTGACCTTCTGGCACCGGATGGAGGCGGAGGCGGAAGAGCTCTACCCCTACTGGGCGGAGGATGCGGGCGTCGTCGAGATCTCGAACAACGGTGGAGAAACGTGGGAAATCGTGCAGCCCGCCGGAAACTACCCGAACAGGGCAAGCGGGAGCAACACGATATTCCTGCCGCCGTACACCCGATGTTATTCCGGGCAGATCGACTGGGTACAGGCGCAGTTCGACCTCTCGGCGTACCGGGGCCCCGCGATCATCCGTTTCCATTTTGCCAGCAACGAGCAGTACGGATTCGACGGGTGGTACATCGATGACGTCGAGGTAACGACCGATCTGCCCGTCGATATCGGCGACGACACCCCCGGATCGATCCACGTGAACCGGCTCAGCCCGGCGTACCCCAATCCGTTCAACCCGGTCACGACGATACGGTACGAGGTGGCGCACGGGTCCCGCGTGGAGCTCACGATCTACGACGTGGCGGGACGACGTATCCGCACTCTCGTCGACTCCGACGTCGCCGGCGGGCGGCACGAGGCCGTATGGTACGGAACCGATACGCGTGGAAGACCGGTTGCAAGCGGCGTATACTTCTGCCGTCTCAGGATCGGCTTATACAACGCCACGCAGCGGCTGATCCTGCTGCGATGAACTCTCGCTTGAATCCCGTTCTCAATTGTATTTTGTCGAAACGGAATCCCAGTATGCTTTCACGGCAAAGTAGACCGCTTTCGGAGTTCCATCCGAACCGATAAGACCGGCGTAACATCTCCACCCCGCCTCCCCGTCTTCCGGATCGATGTCATCGCAGCCTATCTCGACGAGATGGAACATGTTGAACCCGATGATCTTCGGATCGTCGTGGAACAGTATGAGGGTTTCGAGCATCTGCTCGGACTGCCACGCTTCACTGTACCCCGCGGCCGGCGGAAACGCCCATCCCCAGCCGTCCTGATACGCCGGATCGCCTGCGCCGGGATAATAGACTTCCCAGATGAAGATCTCCTTGCCCGCAGCCTTTAGATCCTCGACCGCCTGACGCAGTTCCTCGATACTCCCATTCTGTAGGGTGCCGAAGTGGTACTCGATCGCTACAACGTCAAAATCGACGCCGCGCTCTACAAGCTCAAGCGTCCCGTCGACCTCGTGTATCGCGTTCGGCGGTATCTGCTCGTGGTAGCCCGTCCATGAACCGAACGAGACGGCCACCGTTGCGTTCGGATCGATCCCCTTGATCAGGCCGGACTGCCAGCCCATCCAATCCTTCCATTCATCCCAGCCGAGACCGTCGCCACCCATATTCACCTCGCCTCCGATCCACCACATCGCGATATCGTCCCGGTACCGCGTTACGACCGCCTCGAGAAGCTCGCCGTACTGCACCCTCAATGCCGGACTCGAAAGCCTGTTGTCGATCCATGGCGGCAGCTCACCCGCTCGAATGGATGACCGGACACAGGCCGGGCACAACATATTTTCAGAGGTGCCCAGCCGAATCGCCCACAACCTGTATATCGGTCAGGACTCGCGGCGTTTAAATGGATTTTGAATATTGCGGGGATATGAAATCACACAGGGTCAGAGAGCGATTCGGGCCATTCGCGCGTTCATCACCTGAACATCTTCTTGACGTCCCCGAGCGTGGTTTCCTCGACGGACTGCGTTCCGGGCCAGCCGGAGATGACCGCCATCATCCACCACAGCGCATTGGCTTTCTGAACACAGCTCGCATCGTTCGTATGGCCCGCGTTGCTGCCGTGAAACTCGGAATGTTCGATGGGGACTTCCACTTCTCCGTACGTGTAGGTCGAATGCTCCCACTGCTCCGTGCCGGTGTTGTACCACCAGCAGTCGAGGTCGGCAAAATCGTAGAGCACCTTGTTGTTCGTAACGCAGAAGGCGCGTATCTGATCGTTCCTCTGGTAACGGTTGTAGCCCCCGGCGCCGCCCGCCTGGGCATTACCCGTCATGTAAATAAAAACCACGTCGGGATACTGTGACTCGAGTACGCCGATCGAGTCGAGGTACTGCTGAACCTGGGCCTCGGTATACCCATCGAGCTGCTGGCACCACGCCCACATCGACGTGTTGATCGTCGGGTTGTGATCGAGCACGTCCCGCGTTTTATCCATACCGTCCCGGGTACGCCAGTATTCATCCGGCTCGACGTACGTATCCCCCTCCTGACCGTTGAAGATGCAGAAGGCGCCCGCCTCGGTCGGCAGCACACCGTTCCGGTAGACATAGCTGTACGCCGGGTCGTCATCTTCTATGATTTCAAGGCCGATGCTGAGCTGCATCCCGTGCGACGTGTGTGCGTAATGCATCCTCCGGTTCGCCTGCACCGAGTCGATCCAGCTAGCCGGTATCTGCAAAAGCCAGGTACAGTCGTGATCTGTGATAAGCGGATCCGCCCGGTCGAGGGACCGTGCGTCATGCACCGGAGCTGCCGTGAGACAACCGGCAAGGAGTGATATCAACAGGTGCTTCTTCATGGATTCTTCCGGATACGCCATTCAGTATACTATACTTTTGAACGGTCGGAATAGCTCGAAAACAGGACGAGTCCTCCCTCACGCGTGATCCGGAGGCTTTCCCTCGCGAGGATTTCCGGATCGGCGTGAAACGCCGAGATCCCGTTCTGCACGCAGACAACAAGGTCGAACACGCCCGCCCGGAACACCGGCGTCACCACATCCGCGCATAGAAACGAGTGGTTGTCGATACCGCGAAGATGCTCCTTCCCGAGCCGAAGGCTGGCGTATGACGTATCCAGGCCCGTTACAAAACCCGCCTTCTCCGCCAGCCGCCGCATCACGCGGCCGTACCCACAGCCCAGCTCGAGCACGAGGTCTCCCGGCCGGATGCGGCCCAGCACGTGCTCGATCTCCGTTTCGAGATAGCGGCGCACGCCCGGCGGGGCAATGCCGTAACATGTTTTAAGTCTTTCGGCGGCTAGTGTATCGTCGTAATACCGTATCATGGCCGTACCACTTGCGGCTCAGATAACCTCTACAATGCCGCTTTCCAGGTCGTAGAGAGCGCCCGTGAGGATAAGCGTCCCCTCGTCGATCGCCCGGCGCAGGCCGGGCTCGGCGGCAAGCTGACCGACAGCGCGCTCGACGTTTACCCTGATCGCGTTTGCGTAAAGGTCGCCCCCGCACCGCCTCGCTTCCTCGACGGCGGGCCGGATCGCATCGATCACCACCTGGATCTTGCAGTCCTCCCGCCCGCCCGAAAGGGCGGCATGGACGGCGCCGCATTCCGTGTGCCCGAGAACGACGACGAGCGGCACCCCGAGATGCCTTACCGCGTATTCGCAGCTTCCGGCGACGAAATCGTCGATGAGGTTGCCGGCGTTCCGAATCACGAACAGGTCACCCAGTCCTACGTCGAAGATGATCTCCGGCGGTACACGGGAGTCGGAACATGTGATGACGACGGCGAATGGTTTCTGGGCACTCAAGATCTCGCTGCGCCGCTGAGCCGTTCTGTTCGGGTTCTCGCACCTCTCATCGATAAAACGCCTGTTGCCCTCGAGCAGCATGCGCAGTGCCTGCTCACCGCCGGTTCCGGTCATACATTCTCTCCTTTTCAATAAATGCTGTTGATCCCATGCATGAGGGATGCAAAGAACCATTCCAGCCCATCACGGCAAGAATGGAAATAAAACGCTAATTGGGAACACGGTGCCGGGTGATCTCTAATCCACGCCCCACGGGTATTTCGAGCGGGTGACACACTCCGTTCCCGATACGGGCCCTGTAAAGTCGACGGTGAAATCGAGCTTATCGTCCCCCTCGGGCAGGTACGGTTCGATCACGCGAATCGTGTACGATCCCGGTGTCAAACCGGTGATCTTAAGTTCGAGATCGAAGAGACAGAGACAGTCACAGAGTCCTTCCAGCTCGATCTCGTTGATGGTGATGACACCGTTGTGCACCGTTACAACAATATCGTATTTGGGACAGCAGTTGAACCCGGCGTTGATATGCCTGATCCCGAGTGCACCATCGGAGTAATCGTATTCGATACAGTCAATGTCGTTCGTCCCGGGGAACGGCGGCTCGGAATGAAACGTGTACTTGCACCCCTCGAAGCTCACGAGCACCGACGCCGGCGCGTCTCCCTTCCCACCCACATCTACGGCACCCTCGTCCGAATCGCAGCCGGCGGCAACTGCAGCGACGGCGAATGCGAGAAGCAGGCAGAACGAGACACGCCGAGAAATGGTTCCATCTCTTGCTTTCATTCTGATTCCCCCTTGTACTGCCGTTACGCAATCAATATATCCCCGGTCCGGGCAGGAAGCTACTGTTAATTCTCCCCGGGGATGAAATCGGCCGGCTTCTGCATGATCTGCTTCGTGTTCCACTCGGGCAGAAGAAAGGGATAGTCGTTCTGCGATGAGACGGCCGGGTATTTCTTGTCTTCGCGCTGCTCGAATATATAAAGGAATATCGTCCCGTCCGCCGACAGCGTGACGGTGTAGATCGGATCGGTGAAATCCTCTTTCGACGCTCCCTCGATATAATCGTCGCACCGCAGGCTCGAAAGCCTGTTGATAAGCCTTACCGCCACTTTCTCGTCCGCCGGCCTTCCGTCGGCGGCGGTCCACGGCGGAGCGGGTGTTTCCTGCGTCCCGGTAGAATCCTCGGACAGTGCAAGTGCAAGTTCGTCGGTTTTATTCAGAACAAGCGTATCGGCGCCGCTCGTGACCGTAAAACCGGCAACCGAATCTTTAGAGAATGAGAGTACCGTCCTGTCCCTCAGTTTGCCGACGTCGGTCTCGAACACCTTTCTGATGTTCTCGCGAGCCTGGTACACACCGGGGTCGTCCTCGAGCGATACAAACGTATGGCGATATGTCGACGCGGCCTTACCCACATCGAACCGGAGTGCCTTTTCACCCTCGCTGAATGCCTCGACGCGTATCTTCGTCTCGTCCGTCAGATCGTAGGGACTGTAATTCCCGGACTCCGACACGAGAGACATCAGGGTGAACCCGGCTATCGCATCGAGCATCTTATCGACAGAGTTTCCGTCGGCCTGATACCCCTGCGGCTGCAAGAGCCAGCGGTCGTCATCGCGCTGAAGCGTGATCACTGTTCCTCCATGGGAAATCACGATGCGATTGACGGTTGCCTTCTCCAGCTGTTCCGGTTCAGGAAGCTCGTAGTGCGTCTTGTCGGTATTCCGCAGGACGAGGTAGACCGAGAACGCAACGATAATGACAGCAAGTATGACTACTTCCTTTTTGACTCTCATCACGTTCGAACCTCCAGCAGTTACTTTTTGAACATCGCCTGTATCGCCCGCTTCCTCGCCGCTCTCCTGAACCATACGGCGATACCGAAGGCCACCACGATAACGGGAAGTCCGGCGATATTGAACGTCTTGACAAATGTCTTCGCTGCGGGTGTCGTTTCCCTCAGCGGGTTGAAACGCTGTGACTTGCTTCGCATCTTCGCATAATCCTCACGCCCGTTCAGGTAATCGAGCAGGTTCATGGCGAAGGACCCGTTCGGCGCATCGCCCTGCTCGTCTATGACATTGTTCCGCAATATCTCCGAGGAACCGACGAGGAACAGCTTGCCGGGCTTGCCCCTGGCGATAAACGTCCGTTCGCCCGTTATTGAGGCGGCATCCATCGATCCTTCCTCCGCCTTTTCATCAGCGGCCTCACCATCCGGCGTCGGTTCCTTCTCGTCACCTGTTTCATCACCCGCCGGCTCCTCCTCGACCGGCTTTTCCGGGATCTCCCTGCCCTTGAAATAGCTGGTGAACTCGCCCTCGATGATTACGGCGAGGGGCTTGCTTTCCATCCCGGCGTCATCCTCCGGGGGCTGCATCTCCCAGGGGTTGAGACTGATGCGCCCGCTCGTCTCCCACGACTGCCCGGACGACGAAAAAAGCGTCCGTCCCGATAGCCCCAAGCGGGCCATGGCGTCTCCCTTGATCGTGACCGGCGAGCCCTTCACCATGACGAGCATCTTGACATCCTCCATGAAGTGATAACTCTTATCGATATACTCGTTCTTGATGATCGGCGCGAAGTAGAGAGCCCGCTTCCCTCCGCCGAACATCTGGGGGACGTTCTGCTCGTAGCAGTTCAGGTCGAGCACGTACGACCGGACCACTTCCGTGCCGTAATGCGCAAGCAGTTTCTCGAGGCCCGAGTTGATCGGCCTGTATATCGGTCCCTGGTTGCGGCTCATCCGGTTCGGGTCCTGAGGCATAACGATCTCCTCGAACGAGTCGAGAAATATGGCGAGCGATCTTCCCTTCATCAGGAACTGGTCGATCTCGAACAACGCGTAATCGGAAAACACTTCCCGCGGACCGGCGATGATCAAACAGTCGATCCCTTCGGGTATTTCTCCGCGCTTGAGCGCTACCTGGCTTAGCGAGTAGTCGCGCGAAATGAGCGTGTTGAAGTTGGTCAGGGTCTGAAGCTGGTCCTGCTGCTGGTTCGGTCCCGGCGGGGCTCCGACGATCGGCAGCGTCCCGTGGTCCGACAGGTAGCCGATTTTCTTGTTGATATCTATAACGTCGTCGATCAGCTCGGAGAGTTTTTCCTCCAGTTCGTCGAGATTAACGAGCTGGTACTGCGTGCCGAAAAGTGGCAGGTTGATCACCCTGATGATCGAGAGTGTCTCGAACCTTTCTCCCTTCTCGACGACAAGCCCGGTGGAGGCGCTCCCCGCCGACAGTATCTCCTTGCCCGACCTGTCCTTCATCGACGGCCACCTCAGGGTCAGGATGTTGTACTTCGAAACCTCGTCCACGAGGGTCGTATCCATTGTCGGATCGAGCCTGGTGAATGCGAGTTTCCCATAGTATTTCTCATTAAGTTCCTCCACGAGCGATCCAAGACGGTCGGGCAACTCCATGAGCCCTCCCATCCTGAGCTGTGGGGCCACGTCGGCGAGGGACGACGAGAAGTACAGCTTTATCCGCACCGGTTCGGCGAGGTTCAGAAGGGCGCTGATCTTGCTGTTCATCTTCTCGATCTTCGATGTGATGGTATATTCGAGTCCCTCGGTAGAGGTGATAGCCGGTATCTTGTCGACCACGTCGCCGTGTATAAGGACCATGCCCATATAGGCATTCTGGAACTTCACCTCGTCCTGTTCGATGTGCTGGATCTGAACCGGGTAGATGCCATAGTTCCTCGCCATCTCCTGGTTCTCCTTCTCATCCTCGCCTATATCACCCTCCTTGGCGCTTACATCGAAGAAGCGATAGTTGAAAAATCTGTTCGATTGGACGGAATACTCCTCGAGCAGATCTCTCAGGTACCTCTCCGTGTTGTTATGGGGCGCGGGGAGGCTCTTCGTGAAGAAGACATTGATCGTGAGCGGTTCGGAGAGCGTCGCCACGGCGCTCCTGCTTGCCTCCGAGAGCGAGTATATCCGGTTCGATGTGAGATCCGCCCTGAAGAACAGCGTGATCCCGGCCACGTTGGCCAGCACGACGACGACAATGTAAGCGATAAACCTGGAATACCTGCCGTAATGTTTCGTTGCACCCATCATTTTCCCCCTACTTCTTTTCCTGAATGGAGAAGTGTGCTGCATACAGGGCGATGAACATGACGCTCAGAAAATAGACAACGTCGCGCGAATCGATAATACCCCGGGCGATGTTCTGGAAGTGATAGTCGGCCCCGATGTACTGGAAAACCCCTAGCAACCGTCCCGGGAGAAAAAAGAGCACCTTGTCGATAAGCGTGAGAGCGAAACATATGATCATGCCGGTGATGAACGCGATGATCTGGTTCTTGGTGAGTGACGATGCGAATATGCCGATCGAGCTGAACGCACCACCGAGGAGCACCGCACCGATGTACCCTCCGACCACCGGACCCCAGTCGAGATCCCCCATCAGCGACACCGAGATGGCATAACTCAGCGTCGGGACGATCATGATCACGATAAACGCCAGTGACGCGAGAAACTTGCCGAGCACGATATCGGTGAACGTCACCGGCAGCGTCGCCAGTATCTCGTAGGAACCAACGTTGAACTCCTCGGCAAACAGCCTCATCGTGACGGCGGGAATGATGAAACAGAAGATGATCGGGAGCAGCGAAAAGAAATCCCGCAGTTCGGCCTGGTTGAACAGGAAAAAGGTCGAGAAGAATAACCAGCCCGCGATGCCGACGAATATCGAGATGACGATATAGGCGATCGGCGAGATGAAGTATACCTTGAACTCCCGCTTGAATATAAACGAGACGTTGCTGGGTACCACCATATCAATTCTCCTTTGTCAACTCTCTGAATATCTTTTCCAGGCTCTTGGACTCACGCCCGAACTCGAGCAGCGTCCAGTCCTTCTGCTTGATGGCGTTGTATACCTGCTCCCTGATGTCCTCGGGAGTGTGGCACCGGACCCGGAACAGGTGTGTCCCGTCATCGGTCCCCGTCTCCTCTATCCCGGATATCCCCTGCACGGGGGCGAGGAGATTCTTCACATCATCGAGCGCCACTCCCTTAAGGGAAAGGTTCAGTGAGTATTCCGACTCTGACGATCTCTTGAGCTCCTCCGTGCTGCCGTCCGCGACGATCACACCTTCGTTGATTATCACTACCCGGTCGCATGTCGCCTCGACCTCGCTCAGGATATGTGTGGACACTATGACGGTCTTCTCGCGGCCTATCTTCTTGATGATGTCCCGGATCTCGACGATCTGGTTCGGATCGAGTCCCGATGTCGGTTCGTCGAGAACGAGGATCTCCGGATCGCCCATCATCGCGTGGGCCAGACCGACACGCTGCTTGTACCCCTTCGAGAGCTCATGGATCGATCGGTGCATCACCTCGTTCAGCCCGCAGATGTCCGCAAGCGTGCGGATGTGCCCCTCCCTGCCGTCCGGAGAGATTCGCCTTATATCGGCGATGTAGTTGAGGTAATCATATACGAGCATGTCCTGGTACAGGGGAGCCGACTCGGGCAGGTAGCCGATCATCTTCTTGATCTCGAGCGGATGTTCCTCGACGGAGATCCCCTTCGCCGTAACCGTCCCCGACGTGGGCGAAAGATAACCGGTGATGATCCGCAGCGCCGTCGTCTTTCCCGCACCGTTCGGACCGAGAAGTCCGAGGATATTTCCCTTTTCGATCACAAGGCTGATATGATCGAGCGCGCAGAGATCACCGTAGTACCTGGTCAGTCCGGAGATCTCGATCATAACGACTCCTTTCGAAGTATCATATACAAGACCGGTATTATTGATTTTGCTTGCGAACCGGTAACAATTTGGCCGATCCATGGAATCGACAGTCAAGCCCTTGTACTGTATTTAGTTACAACTCGAACAACAGAGAATTATATATATTTTTTCAGTTGGGTCAAATAAAATTTTATTGATTGTATCCCCCCGGCCGGTCACTCCGCGCCGTTTACCGCTGTCGCTGTGCGGAAAGCCTCGATAAGTTTTACCGTGAGCGGACCGGGTACGCCGCCGCCGATAACAAGGTCATCGACCCGTATGATCGGCATGACCTCGACCGTCGTTCCCATAAGCATCAACTCATCGAAAGATACCAGATCGTCTGCCGGGATATCCCCCTCCGTGACGGGAATCCCGATTTCACCGCACAACCCGATAACCGTATCGCGCGTGATACCCGCCAGTATGAAGTTGCTCTTTGGCGGTGTGATGAATGTGCCGCCGCGGATGCCTCCGATATTGGTGCGGCTTCCCTCCGTCAACACGCCGTCCCGGACGAAAACCGCCTCGAGTGCTCCCCTGTCTTCCGCCTCCTGTCTGGCCAGCACGTTCGGCAGCAGCGCGATCGACTTGATATCGCACCTCGACCACCGTATGTCCGGTGCAAGCGTGACGCGGACACCGGTTCCGTACTCCTTCCGGTACGGCGTGAACGGGGATGCGGACAGGTACACGTTCGGCCTGATCGACGCAGGCGGAAACGTGTGGGACCTCCTGTATTCCCCGCGCGTTACCTGTATGTAAATAAGCGCGTTGCCGGCCGACAGGCTGTTTCTGCCGATGAGCTCCACGGCGGCCGATGAAACCTCATCGAGATCATCATAATCCATGCGGACGGCCTTCAGGCTTCGCTCGAGCCTCGCACAGTGTTCCGGAAGCCTGAACGGCCTGCCGCGGTAGGCCCGGACGACCTCGTATACACCATCGGCGAAATGAAGACCGCGCTCATTCGGGGATATTCTCACTTCCTCTTCGGGCTGGTACCGCCCGTTGAAATACACGATCATAAGCCTGTTCCTCTGTTCCCACCGGTCTCTAACCGGCATGCTTCCCCACCCATCGATCTCACCCGAACCCGGCATCACCGGTATCATTCGTTACATGAGCCTGATTCTTCCA
>DAOVFR010000073.1 GCA_030672805.1 Candidatus Krumholzibacteriota bacterium | reverse complement strand
GGGGCGCCGATGACGACGGAGATATCCCGCTTATCAGGGTTTCGATGAAGGACTCGGAAATCAGGAAAATCACGGAAAGGGCCCTCGAGACGACGCCGGGGGTCGTTGGCATGAACAATCACATGGGATCGAGGGCGACTGCCGACCGGCGTGTCATGAAGGCGGTCCTCGGTGTCTGCCGGAAACAGGAGCTCTTTTTTATCGACAGCATGACCTCTCCGGGGACCGTCGTATCCGAGGTCGCGCGGGAGGCCGGCGTCAAAAGCACGTGCAACGACCTTTTTATCGACAACAAGGAGTCCGACACGCGGGAAAGCATGGAAAAGCTGCTCTCGCTGGCGGCGAGAAGGGGGAGCGCACTGGGCATCATGCATGTGAAACGGAAGAGCCTCGAGCATCTTCGCTGGCTTATCGGGGAAGCTGGAAGGCGGGAAATCGAATTGATCACGGTATCCGGGATGATAGAACGAAGAGGCGGGAAAACGGCGGAAGGAGGAGGATCTTGAACCGTATCAGGCTTGGGGTGAATGTAGATCACGTTGCGACGATCCGGGAGGCAAGGAAAACCACGGAACCCGATCCCGTTGCCGCTGCGATGCTCGCCGAGCAGGGCGGCGCCGACCAGATCACGTTCCATCTGAGGGAGGACAGGAGGCACATCCAGAACAGGGACGCACGGCTGATCATGGAAATGGCCCAGACGCTGGTAAACCTCGAGATGGCCGCGACACCGGAGATGCAGGAGATCGCGCTTGCCCTGCATCCGGACTCGGTTACTCTCGTGCCGGAACGCCGCGAGGAGGTGACGACAGAGGGTGGGCTCGACCTGAGGAGGATGGGCGAAAGGGCCTCGCAGACGGTCAAGGCCCTGAAGGAAGGGGGCATCAGTGTGGCGGCGTTTCTCACACCGGATCTTTCACAGATCAAGGAGGCCGCCCGACTCGGGTTCGATGCCGTCGAGATACATACGGGAGAATACGCGAACGCGACACGGGACGAAGTCGAAAGAACGATAATGGCGGTACATGACGCCGCGAAGGCGGCAAGGAAGTTCGGAATGCACGTGCATGCCGGACACGGCCTTACGTACCATAACGTTCATCCAATCGTGGGTGTGGCGGATATCGAGGAGCTGAACATCGGGCACTCGATAATATCAAGAGCCGTATTTGTCGGTATCGAGCGTGCAGTCAGTGAAATGGTGCAACTCATCAAGCGGTAGGGCGATCGTGCCTTGCGGGCGAAGGGGGCGTGTTTGCCGCCCCCCTGCCCCGCGGCGAGTGTCCACCGCCGGTGTTACTTGATTATCTCATCGAGCGGGGTGTACTTCATCCTGAACGACTTTGCCACGGCTGCGTCCGTCACCATCCTGTCCAGGATGTTGATCCCGGTCCATATCGCCTTGCTCCTCTTCGCGGCTTTCCTGTATCCCAGGCGCGCGATCTGAACCGCATAGGGGAGCGTTGCATTGGTGAGTGCGTAAGTCGATGTACGGGCGACTGCCCCGGGCATGTTTGCCACGCCGTAGTGTACCACGCCGTTCACCAGGTAGGTTGGATTCGAATGCGTGGTGGGCTTGATCGTCTCGATGCAACCGCCCTGGTCGACCGCCACGTCGACAATGACGGCGCCCGGTTTCATCGTCCTGACCATCTTTCGCGTGACGAGCCGGGGAGCCTTCGCTCCCTTGATCAGAACGGCGCCGACCAGAAGATCAGCCTCGGCCACGCTCTTGCGGATGTTCTCGGGGTTCGACGTGAGCGTCGTAACGTTTGCGGGCAGCACGTCACTGAGGTATCGAAGGCGTTCGAGATCGACATCGAGGATCGTCACCTTCGCACCGAGACCGGCCGCCATCTTCGCGGCGTGTGTCCCGACGACGCCGCCGCCGATGATCGCGACAATCGCCGGCTCGACTCCGGGGACTCCGCCGAGCAGGATACCGCGGCCCATCATGGGACGTTCGAGATACTTGGCGCCCTCCTGCACAGCCATCCGTCCCGCGACCTCGCTCATAGGGGTGAGAAGAGGCAGCGTGCCGTCCTCTTCCTCCATCGTCTCGTAGGCGATGCTGATCGCGCCGGTCCGTATCATTCCCTCGGTGAGAGAACGGCTTGCCGCGAAGTGATAATAGGTGAAAACGATCTGATCGGGACGGATCATCCTGATCTCGACGGGCTGCGGCTCTTTCACCTTGATGATCATGTCGGCGCGCCTGAAAACGTCCTTCGCGCTCGAAACGATGCCTGCACCGGCCGCACGATACTCTGAATCCGGTATCCCGCTGCCGGCTCCGGCCCCTTTTTCGACGATCACCCTTTGGCCGTGCTTGATAAGCGTCTCCGCGCCTACGGGAAGAAGGGCGACACGGTACTCGTCCTTCTTGATCTCCTTTGGTATGCCGATAAGCATTTTGTCTCCTCGTGCTGAAGTAAACGAGAGGGAAGTGATTTCAACAACCAGTACGGTTTAAACTGTAATATATATCTCAATCTTTATTGTATTCAACAGTTATTTATCGCGATTTCGGCCACCGAGGCCGAAACGGCACCTAAATTCTTTTTTATCATTTCCACTTTAAGGGATAATATCAGAAATTCTAAAAATAGGCTTGACAGTTATTGTACGGCACCTTATCGTTTCTTGTCCTGACCCATCTGATGGTGGGTTTTCCATGGGATCAGCTGTGTCGCCCGAATGGGCGTTTTTTATCCCTGTAACCTTTTCCCAAGGGGGGGGCGAAGATGTCGAAGACGGTCGATGCCTTCATGGATTATATCAAGTCTCGTGACCCGGACCAGCCCGAGTTCCACCAGGCTGTTCAGGAAGTTGCAGCCTCGCTGATGGATTTCATCGAGAAGAATCCCAAATACATGAAAGCGAAGATCCTGGAGAGGGTCACCGAGCCGGAGCGCGTTATCCTGTTCCGTGTTCCCTGGGTCGACGACAGGGGAGAGATCCAGGTAAACAGAGGATTCCGCATCGAGATGAACAGCGCGATAGGTCCATATAAGGGCGGGCTGCGCTTCCATCCGACGGTGAACCTCGGAATCCTGAAGTTCCTCGCCTTCGAGCAGGTTTTCAAGAATGCGCTCACGACTCTTCCGATGGGTGGCGGAAAGGGCGGTTCCGACTTCGATCCGAAAGGCAAGTCGGATAATGAAGTCATGCGCTTCTGCCAGGCCTTCATGAGCGAGCTGTTCCGCCATATCGGGCACAACACCGATGTGCCGGCCGGTGATATCGGTGTCGGAGGCCGTGAGATCGGCTACCTCTTCGGTCAGTACAAGAAGCTGAGAAACGAATTCACGGGCGTTCTCACCGGCAAGGGCCGCAACTGGGGAGGCAGCCTTATCAGGCCCGAGGCGACCGGTTACGGCCAGGTCTAGTTCGCCGAGGAGATGCTGAAAACCCGCGGCGACTCGATCGAGGGCAAGATCTGCACCGTCTCCGGTTCGGGCAACGTCGCCCAGTACGCCACCGAGAAGTGCATACACCTGGGCGCGAAGGTTGTGTCCCTCTCCGACTCAGGCGGCACGGTGCACGATCCGGACGGTATCGACAAGGAGAAACTCGCCTGGGTGATGGATCTCAAGAACGTCAAGCGCGGCCGTATCAAGGAGTACGCGGACAAGTTCAAGTGCAAGTACCTCGAGGGCAAGCGCCCGTGGCACATCAAGTGCGACGTGGCGCTGCCGAGCGCCACCCAGAACGAGATCGACGCCGGTGACGCCAGGGAGCTTGTAGGGAACGGCTGTATCTGCGTCTCCGAGGGCGCCAACATGCCGAGCACGCCCGAGGCGATCGATGTATTCGTCGGCAAGAAGATTCTCTACGGTCTCGGCAAGGCCGCGAACGCGGGCGGCGTCTCGACGAGCGGCCTGGAGATGAGCCAGAACAGCCTGCGGCTCTCCTGGACCCGCGAGGAAGTCGACGAAAGGCTTCGAAATATTATGATCGCGATTCACGAGCAGTGCGTCGAGTACGGCAAGGGTAAAGACGGTTTCATCAACTACGTTGATGGCGCCAACATCGCCGGCTTCATCAAGGTAGCCGACGCGATGATAGACCAGGGTGTCGTATAGCATCCCGCAATGATCGGAAGACGCGGCTTTGCCGGAGTTGGAATTCCAGTACGGGCCCCTGTATATGCAGGGGCTCGTCTTTGATGGCATCTCGTATGAAGAGTATTTTTTCAGTCGATGTAGAGGACTGGTTCCACATCCTGGATCTCCCGTCCACGCCGGGAATATCGGAATGGGGTTCGCTGCCGTCCCGCGTGGAGGCGAACTTCATGAAACTGCTCGATATCTTCAGCGAGCACGGGGCCGTGACGACCTGTTTCTTTCTCGGCTGGGTGGCGGAGAGATACCCGCATCTTGTCAGGGAGGCGCTGGCGCGCGGGCACGAGATCGCATCGCACGGGTACGCGCACGAGCTTGTGTACGAGGTGGGCGAGGAGCGATTCCTGCGGGATGTGACGCGGGCAAAGAAGCTTATCGAGGATATAGCCGGATGCGAGGTGCTCGGGTACCGGGCATCCGGGTTCTCCATTACCGGGGACGTTCCCTGGTTCTTCGACCAGCTCGCCCGTGCGGGCTACCGCTACGATTCCTCGGTTTTCCCGGCCATGAGGGGACACGGAGGCATGAAAGGCGTGAACCTCGGGCCCTATCCGGTTTCAAATAGGGCTGGACGGATCGTCGAGTTTCCCATTACCGTTGCACGTGTTCTGGGAAAGACGCTCTGTTTCTTTGGGGGCGGGTACCTGAGGCTGTTTCCCTACCCGGTCATCCGTGCAATGGCGCAGCGCGTGCTCGGCGAGGGCCGTCCGGTGATCTTCTATATTCACCCGCGCGAGATCGATCCATCCCATCCTCGTTTGCCGATGGGAATTATGCGGAGATTCAAATCGTACGTGAACCTCGGGGCGACGGAGCGCAAGATCAGGCGAATCCTCGATGAATTCGAGCTGACGACATTCAGGGCATTTCTGGAAGACAGCACATCGCTCCGGAAGGATTCGTGATGCCGAAAAGGGAAATCTCCGCGTTCTTTCATTCGTACGCGCACGATTTCAACGCTATCTACGGGACGAAGGACACTCTCGCGAACAACCTGGTAAACCGGCTTTTCAGGAAGAGCATGAGGCTCCGGTACATCAGGAGCATCGAGGGGTGCTGCCCGATCGAGGGACGAACGGTCATCGATGTCGGCTGCGGGCCCGGACAGTACGGGATTGTACTTGCGGGAATGGGGGCGGGAGGCGTCCTGGGTATGGATTTCGCGGAGAATATGATAGGGCTTGCCGGGCGGAACGCGCAGGCGGCCGGCGTGGCGGACAGGTGCCGGTTCGTCCTGGCCGATTTCCTCGACTATCGGTTCGACGGGTCATACGATTATGCGATCGTGATGGGATTCATGGACTATATCGAGGATCCCGGGCGGTGTATCGAGAAGGTGCTGTCCATAACGAAGCGAAAGGCCTTTTTCAGCTTCCCCGCATCGAGCGGTTTGCTCGCAATGCAGCGAAGGATCAGGTACCGGAAGCGGTGCGATCTGTTCATGTACGGACGGAAAGACATCGATCTGCTTTTTTCGTCCGTGCCGTGCAGGCGGTTCGAGATCGAGAAGATCAGCCGCGATTACTTCGTCACGGCGTTCATGGAATAGAACGGGCTGATGATGAAGCGGACCGGGCGTTGCTGCCGGGAAAGGGATGCCCCGGGAGAGGGAGAGGGACGCCCGGGGCATGGAGCGGAATATGGAACTTAAACGGGAACTGAAGCTCGTCGATGTGTTCTGCATCGCCAGCGGCGCGATGATCAGCTCCGGGCTGTTCATTCTGCCGGGGCTGGCCCACGCACGGGTTGGCCCGGCCCTCTTCGTATCGTACCTGCTCGCCGGGCTGCTTGCCATGACGGGGATGCTGAGCCAGGCCGAGCTCGTCTCCGCCATGCCGAAGGCCGGGGGCACATATTTCTACGTCAAGCGAACGATGGGCCCGGCCGTCGGGACGGTCGACGGCCTGATCACATGGTTGTCCCTATCGCTAAAGAGCGCCTTCGCTCTCGTCGGGATGGCCGCGTTCACGACAATCGTCATCGCTCTCGGTATCCAGTGGATTGCGCTGGCGCTGTGCGTCATTTTTATCGCGATCAATCTCATCGGCGTCAAGGAAGCGAGCAGGGCGCAGGTCGTGCTCGTATTCGGGCTCCTCGCCATCCTGATCTTCTATATCGCCCGGGGCATACCGGAGATCAGGATACAGAATTTCGAGCCGTTCGCACCCAAAGGCATCGGTGCAATTTTCTCGACGGCGGGCTTCGTCTTCATTTCGTACGGCGGGCTTCTCAAGGTCGCGAGTGTCGCCGAGGAAGTGAGGAACCCGGGGCGGGTGGTCCCGCTCGGGATGATCCTCTCGCTGCTTGTGGTCAATATCCTGTACATACTGACCGTTCTGGTGACGACAGGTGTGCTGGGGGCGTCAAGACTCGACGGGTCCATCACGCCGATCAGCGACGGCGCGGCCGCCTTCATGGGTCCGTTCGGACGGATTCTGCTCGGCATCGCGGCGGTCCTTGCGTTCGTCTCGACGGCCAACGCGGGGATCATGGCCGCATCGCGGTACCCGCTTGCGCTGAGCCGCGACGGTCTGATGCCCGAGCGCCTCGGGAAGATCGGCCGGAGATTCAGGACGCCATACGTATCGATACTCATCACCGGTGCATTCATGGTGGCGGCCCTCTTCCTGAGGCTCGACTTGCTTATCAAGGCTGCATCATCCGTCCTGATCCTTACCTACCTCTTCTCGTGCTTCTCCGTCATTATCCTGCGGGAGAGCAGGCTCCAGAACTACCAGCCCGTCTTCCGGGCGCCGCTCTATCCCGTGCTCCAGATTGCCGGCATCATCGGATTCGTCTTCCTGCTCATCGAGATGGGAGTACATGCTCTGCTCGTGAGTCTCGCTGCGATAATCGCGGGGCTTTTTATCTACTGGTTCTACGGGAGAATCAGAACGGGCAGGGAATATGCATTGCTTCACCTGATAGAGCGCATCACGGCGAAGGAGCTGACCACATATACGCTGGAGTCGGAGTTGAAGGAGATCATCCGCGAACGCGACGAGATCGTCAAGGACCGGTTCGACAGGCTTGTCGAGGACTGTGTCACCGTCGACATCGAGGGCCCCGTGGGCGTGGATGATTTCTTCGGTAACGCGGCGGGTATGATGGCCGGACGCCTCGGGATGGATCCCGGCGTGCTGCTGCGGAAGCTCAATGAGCGCGAGAAGGACAGCAGCACCGTACTCACACCGTTTCTCGCGATCCCGCACATCATAATCGAGGGGGATCAAGCCTTCGACATTCTGCTCTCACGCTGCCGGGAAGGTGTCCGCTTCGACGAATCGGCGCCGGCGGTCAAGGCGATCTTCGCATTGATCGGCACGAAGGACGAGCGCAACTTCCACCTGCGGGCCCTGTCCGCAATCGCGCAGATCGTCCAGGATCCCGGCTTCGAGAGGATGTGGATGGCGGCGCGTGACGAGAGCGCTCTACGCGATATAATCCTCCTGGGTAAAAGAAAACGATGACACTCAGTCCCGCGCGAGCTTGAAGAGCATGTTGCTGTTTTTCGAGTATCCTTTGTCCACGAATGGGCGTGAAACCAGATAGAACAGGTATTCGAGCAGTCTGTAGATGTTGAAAATCCAGTTGCCATGGAACGTGGGGCGTGGGAGTATCGGCCTGTTCTCGATCAATGTGAACCCGTGCTTCTTGATGAGACGTAACAGTTCCTCTTCCGTGAATTCCTGCACGTGGCCCCGGAACCGGTCAGGCGCAAGTTTGCCGGTATTGCTCCACCGTAAAATGGGTTTTTGGCCGATAGTTTTCAGAAAGGTGTTACGGGGACAGTGTGCGTTCGGAGTTGAAATGACGAGATAACCGCCGGGCCTGAGTATCCGTGCGATTTCCGACATGTAACGTTCGTACCCGGCGATATGCTCGATAACCTGATTCGACAAAACTGTATCGACGCAGCCGTCACGAAGTGCGGTGTCCAGGGCGTTGGCGCATATGATGTCGGCCGTGCCGGCAACGTTTTCTTTGCATTCCAGCGCGGTTGGGTAATGGACGTCCATTCCGACGATCGTGAAGCCCTGGCCGAGGGCTTCCTCGATGTCACGTATGTTTTCCCCTCTCCCGCATCCGCAGTCGAGAAAGAGACCGGAGTCCAGACCGATCGAGGACAGGAACCGGCGATTCACCATCGAATTCAGACGTTTCTCTTCGATGGGGACTCTCATCCGCGCGGACAGTTTGTTTTTTAGCTTCTCGATAAACATAAGGCCCCGTTCCGTCACATCCGTTTTTCTTGTTGAAGAACCAAAACTTTAACAAGGAGGCGAAACATGACCAGCCGGAGGGATAATACGATTTTGAATCAGGTTTTGGAAGTATTAATCGAGAACGGACCGGGCGGGATGAAAGGTGAATGTCCGTCTCTTGCCTTGACTTGGATGGGATTATTTGAATACTGTGAAAAACTACTATGTGATATTCAGGCGATACTTTAATAACGGAAAGAACCTTTACCGGCAGGAAAACGGAATCGTTGCTATACGGGAAAACAATGTCGTATAACCAGCTTCTCGAAAAAGTAATCCTGCCTTTCGGCGACCTTGTTTTTCGGTCTTCATTCGTCAGAGAGCTGAAAACCTGGAGAAACATTCAACACTTGTCGGCCGGAGAAATATCGGGGATACAAAGAAAGAATCTCGAAAAAATTCTAGGACATGCCGTCAGGAACATTCCGTATTACAGGAGCTTGAATGTTGATTTTGACGAGGATCCATATAATTGGGTCAAGAACTTCCCCATCCTGAAAAAGGCGGATATCAAAGAAAGCATTGAAGGATTGATCTCCGGTGACAGAAATAAACTGATTTCACATGCCACCAGCGGTTCATCCGGAGTCCAGAGCGTCGTATATGTGGATAAAATCGAAGAGGCGGTTTCCAACGCGATACAGGTGCTATGGTGGGAATGGGCGGGATATAGAATCGGGGACAGGCTCATCCAGACGGGAATGACGCCTGGGCGGGGTTTGAGAAAATCGCTGAAGGATTATTTTTTCAGAACCAGGTATGTCACGGCTTACAATTATTCTGAATCCTATATTCTCGGGATTTTAAAAACAGCAGAACATTCTTCCAATTATTCCCTGGCCGGCTATGCTTCCTCTTTGTACCCCATCGCCTTGACCGCCCGCGAGAAAGGGGAAATGGACATCAGGTTCAGAACGGTGATCACGTGGGGGGACAAGTTATTTCCACATTACCGCAGAACGATCGAAGACACTTTCTCGACCAGGGTATATGAAACATACGGTTGCGGAGAAGGCCTTCGAATCGCAGCTCAAAAAGATCTGGAATATATGTACATCATGAGCCCGCACGTGTACCTGGAAATCGTGGACGAAAAAGGCAACGAGATTCCTGACGGCGAGATGGGTTATGTTCTGGTAACACGCCTTGACGGCTACTCGATGCCCCTTATCCGTTACTATCTGGGAGACCTTGCCATTAAATTGCCCGAAGAAAAATATCCGTCTGACCGTGAGTTGAATTTTCCCATCCTGCAAAGAGTCATCGGAAGGGATACCGATATTGTCAGGACGAGAACAGGCAAATTCATGATAGTGCATTTTTTTACGGCTATTTTCGAACATATACCGGAAATCAGGCAATTCAAAGTGATTCAGAAAGATCTGGATGGTATCGTTATCGAATACATCAGGGATAG
>DAOVFR010000189.1 GCA_030672805.1 Candidatus Krumholzibacteriota bacterium | reverse complement strand
TTATCCCTGCCTGGCGTTCGTCGGGATCCCCGAAGAACACCTCCGTGAACGGCGCCGAACGGCTCGTGACCCTCGTGATGAATGCGGGGTTGTCATGGATCGTCATGACGTTTTCCGTCCCGCGTACGTCACGGGTGATGGGGTCTTCCAGTGCAACACGAAAGATATGGTCCCTGTCATCGATCAGCCTGCCGCTTTTTTTGGCTGCCTCCGTGACCCGCCTGGCCAGGTCGAGTGCGAGACTCGATGAAGCGCCGCTCATCATTTCTCCTCCTCGTCGGGCCCGCAGCCGGGCCGTCAGGGTTTCAACTGCCGGACCGCATCTATTATTGTGCCGTCGCGCCACTCGACCAGCGCAACAACGCGGTCCCCGAACACCGGCTTTGCAGGCTCGCCCGTCATCTCGACGGCAATGCGGTGAAGCTCCTCGATCGGTTTGATCGGCAGATCGCTGCCCTTCAACCTCTCGATAAGATCTTCCCTGCCCGGGTTGATCGCGATTCCCCGTTCGGTGACGATCACATCGACCGTCTCACCCGGCGTGGTGACGGTCGTGACCTTGTCGACGATGATCGGCATGCGGCCCCGTAAGAGAGGTGCGGTGATCATAGTGATATAACCGTCCGTCGCGTCGGTGAAGCCGCCGGTCCCGTGCAGCAGCCAGCCGTCGGAGTGTGTGTTCACGTTCACGTTGAAATCGAGATCGACTTCCGTTGCACCGAGGATCGAGATCTTCACCCGCTGGGCGAAGTTCCCCTTCGTGTGGTAGTTGTACGAGGTGAAAGGGTCGGTCTCGATATGCTTCGGGTTGTCCCGGAGCGACCGGACACCGGCCAGGTCGAACGCCTGCCCGTCGAGTATGTATCCGATCAGTCCCTCGTTGAGCAGGTCGACGAGATACTTCATCGAGCCGCCCCGTGCGAATGCGGACCTGATGTTCCGCTCGCGCATTATCTCCGCAATGTGCTGGATGAATGCAAGCGAGATTCCACCTGCGCCCGCCTGGAAAGAGAACTCCGGCTCGTCCATGATGCCGCTGTCGCGTACGAACCGGGCCGCGTATTCGGCGATCAGGAGTCTCGTCGGGCTCCTCGTAATCCTCGTCGTGCCGGAAATGATCTTCTCCGGGTCGCCGAGCCTGTCGATCTGGACGACGTGATCGACGTTGCCGCCCCGGATCACCCACGGAATAACCGGGAAGGGCTGAAGGTTATCGGTGACCACGACCACCCTGTCCGCGTAGAGCGAATCGGCCAAAGCGAAGCTTATCGGCCCGCAGGCGCTCGGCCCGGAAAGTCCGTTCGCGTTCCCGTGCGAATCGGCGCACGGCGCGGCGATAAACGCGGCGTCAACGTGAAGGTCGCCGTCCTGTATCGCCCTGTACCGCCCTCCGTGAGAGCGGAGGACGCAGCACTTGCGCATCCTGCCGAGCGAGCAGGCCCTTCCCACCGGACCGTTCATGGAGCCCTCGATATGGGTGATCAGCCCCTTTTCGATATGATCGATGATCGGTTCGTGGCACGGAAACAGGGCCGAGGGGGCAAGCACGAGGTCCTTCAGCCCCCGCTCCGCCAGCCTGTCAACGACCATGTTTATCAGGAAGTCGCCGTTGCGCAGGTGATGGTGAAACGAGACCGTCATCCCGTCCTTGATCTCGCATGCCTCGATCGCCTCATCCAGGGATGAGCGCAGCTTGTCCTTGTAATCGACCGTCGCCCGGATCGGCGGGCCGGCCTTGCGCCCCCCGCCGTGTGTTGCGTGAGCCCCCAGGAACGGTTTCAGCTTTCGCCCGTCGATCTCTTCGGGGATCATCCGGCCGAGCGCGTTAGGGATCATCTTCATGATTCTCTCCCCAATCTCCCAGTTTCAGATATCAATGAACGCTCTCTATTCTTCCGTATCTTTCTCGAGCAGGCCGAGCGCCGCAGCAAGCCGGAGTATCCTTCGCGCGCGTTTCTCGATCGGCGCATCTATCATCTTGCTCTTTATCGTCGCCACACCGCTTCCGGCCGCCCTTGCCTGTTCGATCGCGGCGACGACTTTTTGCGCGTACTCGATCCGCTCCGGCGTCGGTGTAAAGACCTGGTGAATCGGCCCGATCTGTGCCGGATGGATCACTCCCTTGCCCTCGAAGCCGATCGCCATCGCCTCCCTCGTGCTCTCCACGAGACCATCGGTGTCCTGGACATCGCTGTAGACCGTGTCGATCGCCCCGACGCCCGCGGCCTTTGCTCCCAGCACGAGCATGCACCGCGCGATGAAGCTTTCGCGCCCCTCCTTCGTACGCTCGACACCTACATCCGCGGTGAAGTCCTCCGCACCGAAGCAGAGCGCCACGACACGGTCGCTCGCCGCACCTATCTCGTACGCGTTTAGCACCCCTTTCGCCGTCTCGACGAGCGGCATGAGGAGGATTTCCGTCTCGATCCCGTTTTGCTTCTCGATCGCGGCTACGATCCCCTCGACGTCTTTTACGTCCTTCGCCCCGTCGCACTTCGGGATCAGGATGCAATCGGGCAGGGCCGGCACGATCATCTCGATGTCGGACCTGCCGTACCCGGTAGAGAGGGGATTGATTCGGACGATCCTCTCGGTGCTGCCGAAATCGACGGACAGGAGCGTGTTCCGCACGAGCGCTCTTGCCGCGTCCTTCTCCGCGGGCGCCACGGAATCCTCCAGGTCGAGGATGACGCAATCGGCGCCGAAAAGCCCCGCGTTCAGCATCAGGTCGGGGTTGTTGCCCGGCAGGTAGAGTCTCGTTCTGCGCAGCCTGTCCTTCACGGGGGCTTCGGGCTCGAACCTGCGCACGGGCGGGCAACCCGGCTCAGCGACCTCGTAGAGCCTCCTGACACCGGCTTCGACACGGGCCCTTATCACGTAGTCGAGGGCCCCCCTGTCCTGAGCCTCGAGCTCCACGTGGTCGACGCCGAGCGCACGGAGGGTCTGATGGCCTTTAGGGAAGCATTGAATGAAGAGTCCGCGTCGAGTCCGACACGGCTTCAGAAGTGGATTGTCCCTGGTCATAAAGCGGACTTCGCAGTTATGGCTCTGGATCCGTCGCCTCATACTGTGGATAGCACTCACCAACGCCTTTTGGCAGGTCCGATGGGGTCGGCACTTGAGTCGACCTATTCGTTTGTGGGGCTTACAGAAGTTAGTGAGTATCTGCCGACTGCTGAGCAGTTTGCAGCAAAACTTGTGAAGCAAGGAGAAGATCCTGAGAGCGCTAGCTACAAAGCACGAGTAAAGGGGTACGCAGCAAGGGAACCTGCAATGCAAAAAGCAAGACTGGAGCCAGATTTCCCTCCTTGGCCATGTGCGTGCTTTTACCCAATGAATAAGAAGAGGAAAGTCGGTGAGAACTGGTTCGCCCTTCCGTTCTCGGAGCGTAGTCGACTGATGGCCGAACATGGTGCAAGTGGAATGAAATTTGGTGGTCGAGTGTCTCAACTCATTACAGTCTCGGTCGGTCTTGATGATTGGGAGTGGGGAGTTACTCTTTGGGCGCGTCGTCCAGAGTTTCTCAAGGAAATTGTCTATACGATGAGATTCGATGAGGCGAGCGCTCGCTACGCAGAATTTGGGCCATTTTATACTGGCTATGTTGCGACTGCTGACCAAATTATTGACCACTGCCGAATTGGGTTGTAGGCAAAACCTTCGTTAATTTGTTGCCGCAGGATTTTCCTGCTCTGCATGTGAAAACACAAGTTCGACGGGTGTGCCCCGTTTGGGTACGCGTCCGGTAAAAACTTCAAACAGTAGCGAGTCATTTGCCTGGGAACTGGTAATTGGCAGATCGAGTGTCGCAGTTGGAAAGTTTGAGACACATACGAGATCACCGCCATCCGCCTGATAGTATTCAATATTTGTTTTAGGGTTTTTCCAAAAACTACTTCCAGCAAAAATCCAGTTGTAGTCTAACTCCTGCCCGGTCTGGCTGTTCTTCACCCATTGTTGAGCAGGTGCTTCGTGGTCTCCGGTTTCATCTTGCCAGCGCACTGCGATCGCTACTGAATCTCCAGTCGCTGGTTTGAATTCAGGGTAAAACGAGGCTGGGTTGCCTGCACGAAGACCGATCGCGAGAAGGCCAGTGTGAACGAGCTTGGCGGTGGCGTCGACTGCGACAACAGATTCATGTTCTTTGGTTTTTCGAGGGCAGGCAAAAAACTCAATAGGCCCATCGGCAAGCGCGACTGCACCACCGACTATAAGCTGCCGTGACTGAGCATCGACCCAAACGGCTTGTTTGGGTGAAAGGCGAGTAAGTTCTGGGTGCGAGTCAACGGGTTCTGCTGCTCCGACCACGAGTGAGACAAGTGCAGCCACGATTCCAGGAAAACAGATGCTCGACAATCTAACTGGAAATGATCGGGGGAGTGGATATGGAGTCGTTGCCATCTCAGATATTATTTTCTGGTAAAGGTTTTGCTGCAGAGCCTGAGTTGGTTGAGTATAGTTTGACTGACGGACGGTTTTTCAATCGTACTCTAGCGTGGCGTATGAGCTGAACGTGCTGGAGGGGTGGGCACCAGCGTCCACCACTGGAGAAGTTTAATGCCGGAACTACAAGGAAAACATGGAGATCAAGTGAACGGCATTTTAGTTGACTCAAAGAGTACTCCACAACAAAGGCCATCGCTCCCCAGTGAAATAGAAGACGAAATCACCTGTACAAAGCAATATCATAAGGCAGGGCGATTCGTTCATGGGAAGCTGAAACGTCGGAAGATTATCGGCCGTATTGAGAGTCTGGCAGCTCTTTGTCGTGGCAGAGATGCAAGGCAGTGTCTTGAAAAGCTGACACAACTCGTAGCAAAAAATATCACGAACGATAAAGAGCCCTCCTCCGGATGCACTGTTCTAAAGGAGTGTCTGTCAGCGAGGTCACAGCTGGCTTACGAAGCCGACCAATGGCTAGTGGGTGAAGCTGTCATCTGGGGTTTCGTGTGGTTTACTCGAAGTGGCAGAGTTGATAGTTCGGCTGGGCGAATACTGGAGGATCTTGTTCAGATTGGAGAAGTCGGCCTTAAAAATCTATTCAATGGTGAATTTTCTGCGACCCCCTTCCTTCTGGCCTGTGGAGATCTCTTAAAAGACGTCGATGGTTGTCAGTCTTTTGTGGATGCGGCGCGAGAGAATCTGCATCTTGAGGTTCAAGAACGTGTGGGCGGTGACGGCGGTGTTGGGATGGAGTCATCGCCTGAAATTCTTACTGCAGTTAACAGGTGGGCTCGTTGTCGAGAAGTTATTCGTGCAAC
>DAOVFR010000014.1 GCA_030672805.1 Candidatus Krumholzibacteriota bacterium | reverse complement strand
CTACGATCCCGCAAGCCTTCCGGCAGTTCGTCACCGCGCTTGCCGGGGCCAAAAGCCTCGTCCTCCTCGGCATCCCTCGCCGCCGCCTCGGCCAGCATCTTCTCGACTTCCCGCTCAAGGTGCTTCAGCGTGCGATTCGCCGCCAGTGACGCGTTGGCCTTGATCTTCGTGCCATCCAGCGAAACCTTGCCAAGCTTCACTAAACCCGCTTCCGCACACAGCCGAAGCACCTCAAGAAACAACTCCTTAAGATCCTGATCGTTGTCCTTGCGGAAGCGTGCGATCGTCGTGTGGTCGGGAGCCCGGTTCGCAGTGATGACCTTGTAGGCCACATCAGTCTGACAGAACTTCTCAATCCGCCGGCTGGACCGCTCGCCGGTGCAGTAGGCGTAAAACAGCAGGCTGACCATCATTGACGGATTGAAGGCCGAATTGCCTGCCCCGTCGGTGCGGTACTTCTGGTAAAACGACTCCAGGTCTATTTGCTCAACGGCGTCGATGATAAACCACGCCAGATGACTTTCCGGCAACCAATCCGCCAGAGACGGCGGCAGAAGATACCCTGATTCCGATCGCAGGGCAGGAAATTGTAAGCCATGAAAGAATCCTTTCTTAACGCTCCATCATCCCATTAACCGCATTATACCCGCCCAAACACATTTATTCAATTTTCAAAATAGGGTTTATGCAACAGGCTCTATTATAAGCATTATATGTCTTTATTGGTTACATCATCTGCTGTTCAGGTTCCTGTTATGGGAAATCCACGCAAGCATGTCTTGGGCCGGGTCGTCGCTCTTGGATCAGCGGTGGTTGTCTGTGTTCTGGCTGTGTCTTCCGGTATCAGTGTCGGCGTCTATATCGTGGCCAAGGACGGCACCGGCGATTTTACGACAATTCAGGCCGCGGCCGATATCGCGCAGGCCGGGGATACGGTTCTGGTCAGGGCCGGCACATATGCCGAGTGCGTCGAGCCGATGCATTCCGGGACTGCCGGTGCTTACATAAGTTACAGGAGTTACCCCGGTGACGAGGTAATCATAGACGGTGAGGAAGGTACGAGGGATGTCTGCATCTTTGTAGAGGACCGCCACTATCTGAGATTCGAGGGGCTGAAACTCGCAGGCGCATATTATGCCGGATTCTACTCGGAGGGTCCCGCGAGCAACCTCATGATCGAGGGGCTTACGATCGAGAACCACTTCAACCCGGCCAGGAGCGTGGGGTATGGGATCTGGTTTATCGGGTGGAATGCGCCCGTTCAGGACTGCGAGATACGGGGCTGCGAGATCAGCCGGAACAGCGCCCATGGGGTCTTTCTCTACCGCAGATGCTACGACATCCTGATAGAGGGCAACCATGTCTCCTACAGCGGAACAAGCGATCATGTCTGGGGGCATAACGTGAAGGCTGTGGTCTGGAACGAGGACGACCCTGCAACGGGCCCCGTGGGGATAACGATCGCAGGCAACGAGCTCGATCACGCGGCCACACAGGGGATCATGACGTGGAACGCGCGTGATGTTTGGATCCGCGATAACCACTGCCATCACAACGGTGCGACGGGGATCCAGATCGAGGACGGCACCGAGAATTTCGTCGTGGAGAACAATCTGTGTGAGCACAACCAGCTTAATTACAGCACAGAGACGGGTATCTGGATAGATGACGCCCGCTACGGCGTGGTGCGCAACAACGTGCTCAGGCACAATCAGGTGGGCATCAAGGTGAGCAAATGCAAAAAGATCATCGTCCGCAACAATCTCATTTACAGGAACAGCGAACCGAATGAAGAGCATCTGCACAACGGCGGCATCATTCTGCTCGCCTATGATGACATCACCAACAGGGATATCTGCGTAGTGCATAATACATTTCACAGGATCGGCAATCCGGACTACGTGAATGTCGCCATCTCCTTTTTCGATTATTACGGCTCGGTCAACAAGAGCATTTATTTTCTAAACAACATCATCTCAACGACCGTTTCCGGCTACGAGATCGATGTGGAATGCGATTCCACCGACTCCCTGTTCCTTGCCGATTACAACGATTACTACAACGAAGACCCTCTGCGCGTTTACTGGCAGGACACGGAGCTCACATGGGAACAGTACCAGTCAATCAGCGGTCAGGACTCGAATTCGATCCATTCGTATCCACTGTTCGCGGATACGTTTTCCGATGATTATCATCTTCAGGAGAGCAGCCCATGCGTGGATAGTGGATGTTTTCTGACGGAAGCCACCACTTCCGGCACCGTGATCCCCGTCGAGAACGCTCTCTTCTTCACCGATGGATACGGAGTCGTAGAGGGTGACAGCATTGTCATAGGTTCCAGGGCGCCGGTGAAGGTATGCGGAGTCGATTACGAGAGCAACCTGGTGACTATCGAGGAGAGCATTTCATGGACCGCCGGCGACGGCGTGAGCTACACCTATTCGGGCTCGGCTCCGGATATTGGAGCCCTCGAGTTCCGCGGGGTGACAAGCGTCGAAGATGGGCCGTCCATGCCGTCGGGCTTTACGCTGTTCCAGAACTATCCGAATCCGTTCAATCCCTGCACGACGATACGCTACAGCCTCCCCTGGGCCGCCGAGGTGAGTCTAAGGATATACGGCGTCAGGGGCGAGCTTGTGAGGGTTCTCATGGATGAGCGCCAGGATGCCGGCATAAAGGAGGTTGTATGGGATGGACGTGACAAAGGGGGGCGCAGCGTTGCATCGGGTATCTATTTCTATAGACTTCGGGCCGGGGATGTGCATGAGATGAAAAAGCTGGTTTTGATGAAATGATGCGGATCCGGCCGGCGTCAAAAGGGAATCCAGCCGGATCTTTGCCCGGCATCCAATAACCGGAAGGATGAGAGCCGAATGAAAACTTACCTTGAATGCATCCCGTGCTTCGTACGCCAGGCTCTGGAAGCGGCGAGAGACCTGGGCCTGGATGACGAAGCGGCGGGTTCCCTGCTGCGCCGGACGTTGGGCCTGGCGCTGCGGCTCGACTGGAATGTTCCGCCTCCCGTTATGGGGAGGGACATTCACCGCCTGATACGTGAAGTGATGGATGATGCGGATCCGTATCTTCGCAGGAAGATCTCCGACACCGATATTGCTCTGGGGCTGCTTCCCCGAATCGAGGAAGCCGTGACTGATTCGGCACATCCCTTTTTAACCGCTGTTAAATTTTCAATCGCCGGTAACAGCATCGATCTGGGCGCAAAGACACACCGGGATATCGACGTGGAAGAGGTGTTTCGCTCGGCCCTGAACAGTCCGGTGGACGGGGCCGCGGTGGACCGGCTGGCTCGTGCATGTGCCGATGCTGGTAATGTGCTCTTTCTTGCGGACAACGCCGGTGAGATCGTCTTTGACCGGCCGCTTCTGGAGCAGATAGGCCCGGACAAGATCACCGTCGTGGTCAGGGGAGCTCCCGCAATCAACGACGCCACGCTCGATGATGCGCGACGCTCCGGCCTCACCGACCGTTTTCGTGTTATCTCGAACGGTTCGGACACGCCGGGAACCTGGCTTGATGAGTGCTCGGAGTCGTTCAATCGGGAGTTCGAGAAGGCAGAGCTGGTGATTGCGAAAGGTCAGGGCAATTACGAGACATTGAACGACCAATCCCGTGAAGTCTTTTTCCTGTTCAAGGTCAAGTGCGACCTGGTGGCGGATGAGCTCGATGTACCGAAGGGCACCTACGTGGCAAGGGATGTCAAAACAGGGTAGGGGCGTGTCGACGGCTTCGAGTAACGCAAGATAAACTTAGATGAACTTGACATGAATGATGAAAATATTATCTTGTTAAATAAAGGGGGTTAATAATGAAAACACTATCCAGGGTATTATTCGTCTGTGTGATTTCATTTACACTGTCGCAATGTCTTGCTTGTGGTGAGAAGGCTGTCGAACCTGAGAGTAACAATCTTCCCCGCAATTTGACCGAATCGGAAGAAAATCTTGTCCAGTCAGGTAATAATTTCGGTTTCAACCTGTTCAAAACGGTTGCCGAGAACAAACCGGGTGAAAACATCTTCATCTCTCCACTTTCCGTATCGATGGCACTGGGAATGACATACAACGGCGCCGACGGTTCTACCAAAGAGGCAATGGAAAATGTTCTGGGGTTCAGCGGGCTTTCGCTTGAAGAAATCAATGAATCATACCAGAGCTTGATCTATCTGCTAACACAGCTCGACGACAAAGTGGAATTCTCGATCGCCAATTCTATCTGGTACCGGTTGGGACTGCCCGTCAGGGATGAATTTATCAACGTCAACCAAAGCTATTTCAACGCGGTTGTTGCCGGTATGAACTTCTCGAGCCCTGATGCCGCGCCCAGAATAAACAACTGGGTCAGTGAGAACACAAAGGGCAAGATTCCTCAGATAGTGACGCCGCCGATTAATCCGGAAACGGTGATGTTTCTGATAAATGCCATCTATTTCAAAGGAGACTGGACGCAGAAGTTCGATCCTGAAGATACCAGGCAGCAGGCATTCTATCTTCAGGATAATACGGAGATAACATGCAGTATGATGCATCAGTTCAGGGAAGAGTTCTTCGAGTATTACCAGAATGATCTCTTTCAGGCGATCGATCTAAAATACGGTGACCGGTTATACAGCATGACGATCCTTCTTCCCAGGCCGGGTACCACCACTGATGATCTTATCGCCCGGTTGGATCAGCAGACATGGAACGACTGGATAGGTAATTTCTCGGTCGAAGATGTGGATCTGGATCTTCCAAAATTCAAGCTTTCATGGGAATCATGTTTGAATGATGTGCTCATTTCATTGGGAATGGGAGTTGCTTTCTCACCGGGCGGAGCGGATTTTTCAAGGATCGCCGATGTTTCTCCAAACAACCTGTATATAAGTAAAGTTCTCCACAAAACCTTCATCGATGTCAACGAGGAGGGAACAGAAGCGGCGGCGGCGACATCGGTGGAAATAGGAATAACCAGCGTAAGTCCTTTTTATAAAATGGAGATCAACAGGCCGTTTATTTTCGTTATCAGGGAGCATCATTCACAGACGATTCTGTTCATGGGCCGGATAGTGGAGCCGGTTATAGAAGAGTAGGATAGACGAATTCAAGGGGATATAAGGTGTTTTTCCATCCGGATCCATATCACCGCATGAGCACCATCTTCTTTGTCTCACTGAATGAACCGGCATCAAGCTGATAAAAATAGATGCCGCTGGTTACAGGGTGACCGCTGTCGTCAAGCCCGTTCCAGACCTCCCTGTGTGTTCCGGCATCACGAAAGCCGTTGACCAGCGTGCACACGCGGCGACCGGCTGGATCGTAGATCCGTAAAGCAATGAAAGCTCGCCAAGTAAGCCCGAAGCGGATCGTCGTCGTCGGGTTGAACGGATTGGGATAGTTCTGAGCAAGGGATGCCGCAGCAGGCGGATCCTGTACATGTACCGGCGGCGCGTTGCCGTTCGCGGTGATCCGCTGTGTGTAAATCCCCTTATTCCTGTTACTGTTGAACCATGTCACGATGGTTCCCCCCGCGCCGTCCGTGATCAGTTGTGGTCGTACGGCCAGGGTGTAGTCGGGATAGGTGCAGAGCTTGAGACCGTACTCCTCCCACAGCGCCGTGCCGTTCGCGGTGATCCGCTGTGCGT
Organism: Candidatus Krumholzibacteriota bacterium; assembly: GCA_030672805.1. Taxonomy (GTDB): domain Bacteria; phylum Krumholzibacteriota; class Krumholzibacteriia; order Krumholzibacteriales; family Krumholzibacteriaceae; genus DAOVFR01. The sequence goes on along the minus strand of DAOVFR010000014.1, from coordinate 14,961 downwards.
ATACCGTCTCGTCGTTGTATGCCGCGGAGCGCGCAGGCGCCCGGCCCTTCCCTCCCGGGAGAGGCTCTCCCGCCCACCAGGTGAGGACAGCTCCACCGTAGCCGTCCTGGATGATGCGCGGATCCAGGTGGTCACCGACGTGGTGCTCGCTTATCTTGATCCCATCGGCCGCCCAGTAGAAAAATCCGTACGGGTCCACTCTCTGCGCGTAGATGTCGTGATCCCACCACTCGGAGTTGCGCTGATCCGACCATACGATGAACGCTCCGCCCGAACAGTCCGTGGCAAGATGTGTAAAGGACTGCTGCTTTGCCGCCGTGCAGACGGGTCTGCCGCGGGCCGGCCACCGGATCAGGCCGTCAGAGCCGATTCTCTGGGCGTAGATGTCGCTCGTTTCCCAGTCGCCGTCCACCCAGCAAACAATCGCACCGCCTTCGCCGTCCATTGTGACGGCGGGACAGTCCTGCTCCCCTGCTGCCGTGCAGACGGCCGCGCCGTTCGGTGTCCAGTATGCCGTACTGTCCGCGGCGATTCTCTGCGCATAGATGTCCTTTTCACCGCTTCGTTCGTCGGTCCAGGCGATGATCGCGCCATTAGAGCCGTCCGGGATGATCTTCGCATCCTCCTGCTCCCCTGCTGCTGTGCAGACGGCCGTGCCGTTCGGTGTCCAGAGGGAGTTGCCGTTTGAGTCGAGACGCTGTGCGTAGATATCGTAATCACCGTTTCGGTCGTCATGCCACGTCATGATAACGCCGCCGTCGTATGCCAGGAGGCTCAGGCGGGACACCTGGATCCATCCAAACGAGTTTGCAACCGTGCATACTGCGATCCCATTCGCCGGCCAGAGTGTATTCCCGTTAGCATCGAGCCGCTGCGCGTAGATGTCGGCGTTCCCGTTTCGAAAATCCGACCATGCGATAATTGCGCCCCCGGCGCCGTCCGGGACGATCTCCGGTTTGTACTGACCGTCGGCGGCAGTACAGACGGCGACGCCGCCCGCCGTCCAGAGCAGGTAACCGTCGGCATCGACACGCTGAGCATATATGTCGGGGTAGCGGAAGGCGCTCTGCCACACTATGATCGCTCCCCCGGCGCTGTCGGTCGCTATGTTCGGGTGCTCTTCCTCGTCCGTTACGGCGGCGACGGTGACGCCGTTTTCCTGCCACTGGGCATGCAGCGGGGACGAACACGCGACTGCAACGAATAGGAATACAGTGGCGATTTTCATAGACCGGTATTCCATGATACAACCTGCTTTTTTTGAGGAGATTTCTACATAATATAATAATATTTAAGCAGTTGGATGTCAAACCCGGGTAATGAATTGAGGTTAACTATCATTGACTTTACTTTTTTTAACAGCTACTTTTCTTGAAGTGATAATGCAGGGTCTTTTATATGAGAAAGGCTAGGGAAATGTCAGATAAGGTGTATAACCCATTTGAGATGGCTCAAGCCCAGTTTGATACTGTTGCCGATATATTGGATATAGATACGGCAACACGCGATCTGCTGCGGATCAATCTAAGGGAGTATCATTTAAGCATTCCAGTACGGATGGATGACGGGGACGTTAAGGTGTTTCGCGGCTTCAGGGTCCAGCACAACGACGCCCGGGGCCCCGCCAAGGGAGGGATCCGTTTCCATCCGATGGAAACCATCGATACCGTACGTGCTCTGGCTATGTGGATGACCTGGAAGTGTGCGGTTGTAGATATACCGCTGGGGGGAGCCAAGGGCGGAATTATCTGTGATCCGCATAATCTGAGCATGAGGGAACAGGAGCAGATCTGCCGGGGTTGGGTCAGGCAGCTGTCAAAGGATATGGGTCCCCTGAACGATATTCCCGCTCCGGATGTGATGACGAACGCTCAGCATATGCTGTGGATGCTTGACGAATTCGAGACTATACATGGGCAGAAACTCCCCGGATTCATTACCGGCAAGCCGGTCGGCATGGGCGGCTCGCTCGGACGTAAGGAAGCTACGGGCTATGGTGTTATATTTACGGTTCGCGAAGCCCTGAAGAAACTGGATATTCCTCCCGGAGAAACTACCGCCAGCATTCAGGGATTCGGCAACGTGGCCCAGTATGCCATTCAACTTTATCAACAGATATGGGGCAAGGTTATCTGTGTATCGTGTTGGGATCAGAAGGATCAGGTCTCGTACAGCTTCAGAAAGAAGGGCGGCATCGACTTGGAAGCCCTGTTAAAGATTACCGACCGTTTCGGAGGTATCGATAAGGATAAGGCCAAGAAGCTGGATTACGAGGTTCTTCCCGGAGAAGCCTGGCTCGAGCAGGATGTGGATATACTGATTCCGGCGGCCCTGGAAAACCAGGTTACCGGGGATAACGTGAACAAGATCAGCGACGGGGTCAAGATTATTGCCGAGGGCGCCAATGGTCCCACGACGCCTGAAGCCGACAAAGTGATTGCCGAGCGCGGTATTTTCATGATCCCGGACCTGCTTGCCAATGCCGGTGGTGTTACATGCAGCTATTTCGAGCAGGTGCAGAGCAACATGAACTATTTCTGGGAGAAGGATGAGGTCCTGGGTAAACTCGATACCAAGATGACCTCTGCGTTCGTTGATGTGAGCGAGCTGGCCAGGAAGAGGAATCTTTACATGCGTGATGCCGCTTACGTGATCGCTGTCGGTCGCGTGTCCCAGGCATGCAGGGATCGCGGTTGGGTATAGAAAGATTTCCGATTTCACCATGTAGAATCAGCAGCACGGCACACATTTCCCGTGAATGTGTGATACTATCATCGACAACCTCGAAAACAGCATGATCGGCCCGAAGATGAGGTGCCTTTGATGCCGGGCAAGAACTATAACCCGCACCACAAGACGTTAACCCGTTTTGACCGCCACGCTATTTCCGGAAAAGAGAAATTCACTTACATCGGCTCAGGGGAACTTGGTGGGAAGGCGCACGGTCTGGCCAGAATGAAAGGTGTTCTTGAAACGAAGCTGAAAGACGAATATGCGCCGGACCTGTCGATAAATATCCCATCGTTGATCGTCATCACGACGGATTATTTCGATATGTTCATGAAGCAGAACAATCTTTATGAAACGGCATATTCAGAAACGCGTGACGATCTTATCGCCCATGCATTCCAGAGGGCGGATTTGCCCGTGCAGCTTGTAGGCGATCTGAGGGCGTTAGTGCAGCACATGCACACACCTCTCGCTGTTCGGTCTTCGAGTATGCTCGAGGACGCGATGTTCGAGCCGTTTGCCAGCGTATATGCCACGAAGATGGTCCCGAACAATCAACCGGACACGGATTCCCGTTTCAGAAAGCTTGTGGAAGCCGTTAAGTTAGTGTATGCATCCACCTTCTTCAAGGCCGCCAGGAATTACATGAAAGCGACACATCACGCTACAATTGACGAAAAAATGGCAGTGATTATGCAGGAAGTTGTCGGCACACGATTCGGTGAGCGTTTCTATCCTCATATCTCGGGAGTGGCGCGATCGTATAATTACTATCCTTCGGGGAACGCCGTTCCGAAAGACGGCGTGGTCGATCTTGCGCTCGGGCTGGGAAGGGTCATCGTCGACGATGGTATGGCCTGGTCGTATTCACCGGCTTACCCTCAAACCGATCCTCCGTATAATTCGATCGGAGACCTTTTGAAGCAGAGCCAGACGGAATTCTGGGCAATCAACATGGGCAAACCCCACGTGTTCGACCCGATAAATGAAACCGAATATATGCTCAAGTACGGTCTTGATGACAGCGAGTACGACGGAACTCTTCGCTTTCTGGCTTCGACATATTCTATTCAGAATGATAAAATAGAAATTGGTACCTGGAACAAGGGACCGAGGATTATCAACTTCTCACCCATTCTGAAAGTCGATCAGATACCGTTAAACGATCTGCTGCGGAAACTGTTAAAATTGTGCGAGGAAACATTGGGGAGTATGGTGGAAATAGAGTTTGCCCTGACACTCGACAGGGAGCATTGCGCACCGGCACGCTTCGGATTCCTGCAGGTAAGGCCCATGGTGGTATCTCAAGCCGACGTGGATGTTACACGGGACGAATTGGAAGGAGATAACGTGCTGTTGGCCTCGGAGTCTGTCCTGGGCAATGGGGTTATCGGTACGATCAAGGACGTCGTCTATGCCAAACCGGAGAATTTCGATACAAAGCACACGCGGGCTATCGCCTCGGAACTGGAAAAGATCAACAGCGCATTGACGGGTTCAAAGAAGCCTTATCTGTTAATAGGGTTTGGCCGATGGGGCACTTCCGATCCTTCCGGAGGCATACCTGTCGATTTCGGACAGATATCCGGGGCAAAGGTGATTGTCGAATCAACGTTGCCCAATGTGAATTTCCTGCTCAGCCAGGGATCCCACTTTTTCCATAATATCACGAGTTTCAAGGTTTGCTATTTTTCAATACATCACGGAGGGGACTATTCAATAGACTGGAAATGGCTGGACGGGCAGCGATTGGTTGCGGAGACGGAATTCGTACGACATGTAGAACTTTCAGCGCCATTACATGTAAAAGTCGACGGGAAGAGCAGCCGAGGAGTGATCTGTCATGAATGATGAGATGAAGTCAGCTGATAGCCATATTCGATCTCTCCATGAAAGAGAGAAAGAACTGGAGTGTCTATATCGAATAGACGAGATTCTGAACAAACCGGATGCCGACCTCGAGAAAGTGTGTTACGGCATCATAGGTACAATCCCGTCCGGGTGGCAATATCCGGATATCTGCCAGGTGAAGATCACAATAGACTCGACAAGCTATCATTCGCCGGATTTCAAGGAGACCCCCTGGGTTCAAAGTTCCGAGATCATGGTCCAGGATGAAAAGGCCGGGGATATAAGCATCTATTACTCCGAGGAAAAACCCCGGATCGATGACGGCCCCTTTTTAAAAGATGAATCCAGACTGCTGGGAACTATTGCAAATCGGTTCGGTAACTACATCGAGCATACCAGAATGAAATCGTCTTTGGATAGATACCTCGCCGGCAAAAAGGAAATTTCTACAGGTGGAATCGAAGAGTGGAGGGTGATTCTTGATCTCCTTCTGCAGACCGATAAAAATCAATTTTTCGGTATATCCCAGAAAATGCTCTATCTTCTCTGCTTGAGCGGCGTACCGGAAGCCGAAGAGCTGAGGGAAAAGGCCAACATGGCTGTAATGAGGCCTGATTGCAAGACGTTGGCAGATGAAAACAGGCCGAACCAGAAACAGGATCTGGAGATTTCCCGCGGTTTGAGTGAAAATATTTTCAATATTTCCACCAAGTATCTGACGGACGAACAGATAGTTTCCCATATTCGCAAGTGGATAAAGTACGACAAGTTGAGTTTTATGATGCATTTATCGAACAGAAATCTGACCCTGGGCGATGTGATAGATGCGATCAGGCGCTACCGGGATATTGCGGCAGAAGGATTTGGTCTGCCTCCGGCCATGATGCGCGGTATAAAGGTATCACTTCTCTGGAGGTTCTTCTCGAGCCAGCTGGATTATATCAATATCTCCAAGAACTATATCGATATTAAAGATTTTTTCGACCTGCTGGATAGAATAATCTTCACAGCCGAAAGCCATGGCAGATTGGGGGGGAAATCCGCCGGTTTGTTCCTGGCCAGCAAGATAATTCAAAAATCCAGCGACTACTCTGAAAAGATCGGCAACGTAAAGATTCCCAAAACATGGTACATCACATCGGATGTGGTTCAGACATTTATTAAATTCAACAATATTGATGAAGTTATTGAGCAGAAATACAAGGATATCAACCATGTACGACTTGAGTATCCTCATGTGATCCAGACGTTCAAAAACAGTTTCTTTCCACTGGAGATCGTCCAGGGCCTTTCGATGATCTTGGATGATTTCGAAGGCAAGCCGTTGGTTGTACGAAGTTCGAGCTTGTTGGAAGACAGTATGGGAGCGGCGTTCTCGGGTAAATACAAGAGTCTCTTCATCGCGAACCAGGGCAGCAAGCAGGAAAGGCTGGAAGCTCTTTCAGATGCCATTGCGGAGGTGTATGCCTCGACCTTCGGTCCCGATCCTATCGAATATCGAGCCGAAAGAGGTTTGCTCGATTTCTCCGAGGAAATGGGAATAATGATTCAGGAGGTTGTGGGCAAGCGGGCAGGGGACTATTTCTTTCCGGCTTTCGCGGGAGTGGCCCTCAGCAGGAATGAATTTCGCTGGTCGCCACGGATTAAAAGAGAAGATGGATTGGTCCGCCTTGTCCCTGGTTTGGGTACGCGGGCGGTTGACCGGTTGAGTGATGACTATCCCATATTGATCGCTCCGGGAAAGCACGGGCTCCGGGCCAATGCCACTTTCGAGGAAACCGTCCACTATTCGCCGAATAAGATCGATGTGATCAATTTAAAGACAAGAACATTTGAAACCCTGGACGTAGCGTACCTGTTGAAAAAGTGCGGTGATGACTTTCCCGTCATTGAAAAAATCGTTTCGACAAATGACGGTCATCATCTACGAAAGCCTCATGCACTGGGGATAGATTTCGAGAAGGACGATCTGGTGGTCACATTCGAGGGACTCATTGACGATTCTCCCTTCGTCAAACAAATAAAGAACACGCTGGAGTTGTTGGAAAACAGGCTGGGAACGCCTGTGGACATTGAATTTGCCCACGACGGCGAAGATTTCTACCTTCTGCAATGCCGGCCTCAAAGCTATTCCGAGGACAGCGCACCCGTTCCCATTCCCAAGGATGTCCCGGAGCACAGGTTCATCTTCTCTGCAAATCGCTATATCTCCAACGGCAAGGTCCCGGATATCACGCATATCGTTTACATCGACCCCCGGAGCTACAGTGATCTGCCGGATAGAGTAGACCTCGTCGCCGTAGGCCGGGCCGTCGGAAAACTCAACAGGATATTACCCAGGCGCCGGTTCATCCTGATGGGGCCCGGACGCTGGGGCAGCAGGGGTGATATCAAACTTGGAGTCAACGTTACCTATTCCGATATCAGCAACACATCGGCACTGATCGAAATCGCCCGGAAAAAAGGCAACTATGTGCCGGACCTTTCCTTCGGTACACATTTCTTTCAGGACCTGGTCGAATCACGGATCCGATACCTCCCTCTCTATCCGGACGATGAGGGTATCGTTTTCAACGAGAGCTTTTTGCTTGGAGCTCCGAATGTTCTGCCTGATGTCTTGCCTGAGTTCGCCTACCTGGCTGATGTCGTCAGGTTGATCGATCTGCCCAAAGCCAACAATGGTATGGTCCTGCAGGTGTTGATGAACGCCGAGTTGAATGAAGCAGCCGGGATATTGACCGAACCGGGATACGAGACGAAGATTCCCAAGTCACGGGTAGTGGAGCATGAATCATCAGGAGAGAATTACTGGGCCTGGCGGCTAAGGATGAGTGAATATATCGCTTCCCAGCTCGACCCCGGGCGTTTCGGAGTAGAAGGATTCTATGTGTTTGGAAGCACAAAAAATTGCTTGGCCGGCCCTAAAAGCGATATCGATATTCTAATCCATTTCCGCGGTTCCGAGATACAGCGCAGAGATCTCATGCATTGGATGGAGGCATGGAGCTTGTGCCTGGACGAAATGAATTATCTGAAAACGGGGTACAGGACAGGGGGCCTTCTGGATGTCCACGTAGTAACGGACGAAGATATTGCTAACAAGACCAGCTACTCAGTCAAGATAGGGGCTGTCACCGATGCCGCCCGCCCTTTGCCGATGAAGCATGATTGATGGTTCATATCAACTCGCGAGTGGCGGAACCAGGATCCTCCAGGTCGAATCTAACCAGAGCCAGTTCGGGACCCTCATGCGCAGCCGAGAATAAATGGGTTCGTCCGATTCGATCCCTCCAGGAACCGGTAATCCGTGTCGATTCGTGGACATGTCCGTGAAGGGTGAGCAGTGGTTGATGGGTTTCTATGAACCGGCGTACGGCAATGCTGCCAACATGCACGTCGAGAGGAACATGATCGATCATCTTTCCATCGAGAGCCGCCCTGTCCAGTTTGGTATTGTACGGAGGGGAGTGAAAGAGAAATACGGCGTTTTCCATATCGTCGCTGCCGGCGAGTATTTGAAGATCCTCTCGTATTGTCGAATATCTGAGTGCATCTTTCGAAACCGGGATGGAATGCACTCCCTCTTCCGGGGAAACACACCCGGGATCGATAAAACGAGAAACATCGTAGCGCTCCCAATCCTTCAACCGGAAGGGAGAGGGAGGGATGTAGGAATAGCCGTAAACCGGCCATTGTTTGAACCGTTCCCTCTTGCCATGGATGTACTCCCATACTCCTTGTGAGGCGGCGTGCTGGATGGCCGCCTCCTCGTGCCGGCCGTCATCATTTCCCAGTATGACAAACACCCTCGTGCAAGAATTGCTCAATTCGTCGTTCAGAAGATTCAGTTGCTCGACCAGAAAATCTTTGATGAAATCCGGGCAGGCTGGGTTCCCGACGGATGGTAAAATATCGCCGCCCAGAAAGACAGCTTCAGGTTTCTCCGCGGCTATTATGCGGAAGAGCTTCTTGTATCGCTCGATATCCCCATGCAGATCTGATACAAACAGGCAATTGGTCATTATCGTATATAATCAAATAGAAGTGAATTTTCCTGAACTGATTCTAGGGGACAGTTTTTCTTGTGACAAGGCAAATACTTTGTATTTCTAATCGAAGTGGGCGTTCACGAGGGGCAGGATCCTGAACGGCGCCGGATTGTTGTTCGCGATGTTGAGCAGCCCGATCTGGACACCGTTCAGCGCCTCGGCGAAGTTGATCACGCCGATGCTCAGACCCACCTGGATCTCATCGTAGTAATTGAAGAAGCTTACCGAAGCCCCGTGTATCTCGTGGGCGTGGGTGACTAGACCCGATGCGGCGAGTCCCCGTATCTCTCCGGCCCCGACGCGGATTCCGCCGGCCGCGAGCCCTGCCAGCTTCTCCTCGATGCCGACGAAAATGCCGTGGATTGTGATGTATCTCGCGTTTTCGGCGTTCACACCGAAGTACCACAGTTCCTCATCGTCCGAATCGTGCCGGGGATAGCCGATCAGACCGATCGAAATCCCGCTGAGGTTTTCTTCGGCCTGTATCGAGCCCCCGCTGATCGTAATGCCGGAAATGCTTTCAGTGCAGACGGTCGCGCATCCGGAGAGGTGCAGGCCCGACATTGAGCCGTTCACAACCGTTGCAAGCCCGCTGATGCCGATGCCGGAGAGGTCTCCATTGACGACGGAGGCGAGACCGCTGATCGAGGCGCCGGAGATGTCGCCGTTGATAACCATTGCCAGCCCGCTCGCGGAGATGCCGTCGAGATGGCCGTTCTGGACCGTGGCGAGTCCGCCTAAAGCGATGCCCAGTGAATTGCCGTTGATTACGTTCGAGAGACCGCCGATCGAGAGCCCATGAAGGTCGCCAGTGACGTTGGCGAGCCCGCCTATAGAGATGCCATGGAAGGATCCATCGATCACGTTTGCCAGGCCGCCGAATGTGAATCCCCGCGACGATCCATCGATCACGTTTGCCAGGCCACCGATCGAGAATCCGTGAAAATCCCCCCCGGTGACGTTTGCAAGGCCTCCAATGGCGAAACCGGAAACATCGCCGCCGGAGATGTTGGCGAGTCCGCCGACAGAGATCCCCGTCTGGCTGTCCCCGGTGACGTTTGCGAGACCTGCTATCCCGATGCCGAAAGCATCTCCGCCGCTCACGACGGCGAGCCCGCCGAGGGCCAGGCCCGAGAGCTGCCATTCAGCGATAACGGCACCGCCGCCGACCATGATGCCGCAGAGCTCTCCGCCGGACGGCGCGGCGAGTCCCACGGAGATACCCTGGATGATTGCGTCGGGGTTTTCGCCCGGTTTCCAGAAGGTGAGGTTGATGCCGATCACTTCCTCGACGTCGTTGTCCCGCATGTTCAGGCGAAGCCCTTTGAAGCGCTTCGAGTTGCCGAGACTGATGCCGCAGCCGCCTATCGCGATGTCGAGGCTTCGTGAATCTCGCCTCGACCGCCCGGAAGCCACGGCGCTTCCACCGGCAGTGAGGACCGTGATGGGGATGAACATGGAGAGCAGTAACACGATGGGAATCTTCGCCTTCATGATTGCCTTTCCGTGTGCTTCCAGCGGTCTGGGTATGCCTGTGCGTGAATTCTATATTTACATACGGATAAGCGGTACCGGGGTTGCAGTGTAAATCGTCAGAGGATATCGCCGAGGATCTCCGCGGCGTGGCAGGGCGGTCGGGGGTGGACGGCAAAAGGATTCCGCGAGAACGATTTCGCAAGCACGGCCCCGGAGTCGGCGATTCGAAATACCGGCTTGAGTAATTCGGAATGTGGGTAATTTCCACTAAACATGAACTTGACAACCATATTTTACCTGGCGTAAACTCCCGTTTACTTTATTAAAGGTGCTGCAGCTTCGGTTACTACTATGTGTTACATTTGCCCGCCGGGAATGAGCCTTAAAAAAACGAGGTGGGCGGCTGAGACGGCCGGTCGCTCATTCGTTCACTTTCCCTCCCATGTATGCAATCCGTCATCGAAGGGATTGCTTCGATGCATCATGGCCTTCTTCATCGCCGTTACGGTTCTCCTTTCTCATGCAGATTCCAGGGCCGACGGCAGGAAGCTGCGAGTCGGCGTGTATCAGAACAGGCCGCTCGTTTTTCACGAAGGGGCTCGAAATGTCGGCGGAATATGTATCGATGTACTCGAATATGTCGCGGAGCGGGAAGGGTGGGAGCTCGAGTATATCCCCGGAACTGTCACTGAGCTTGAAGAGGACATACAGAAAGGTGCGGTGGATCTGTTAGTCGGAGCCGAGGCGTCCAGAAGAAGAAGAAAGAACTTCGATCTCAACAGGGAGCGCCTGCTAATCTCGTGGACGGTGGTATATTCACACAAGGATGGGGGCCTCGCGTCGATCCGCGATCTGGACGGTAAGCGGGTGGCGGTGGTTCGTGGCGACGTGTATTACGACAGGCTGAAGTATCGTACATATAAATTAAATCTGAACCCGGAATTTATCGAGGCGAATAACTACGGCGAGGTTATGGCCCTGGTCAGGGAGGAAAGGGCGGATGCCGGCGTCGTGAGCTGGTTCTTCAGCGAGATGCATGGCCTTGAGTACGGTCTCAAGAGGACGTCGATCGTGTTCGGTCCTGTCGGGATTTTCTTTGCCACAAGAAAGGGAGAGGGAGACGAGGTTCTTCCAACGCTCGACAGGTATATTCGCGAGCTCAAGAACACCGAGGGATCCTTCCTCCAGAAAGCACTCGATCACTGGAGGATCGGTACTGACAGGGGGCTGCCGCGGTGGTTGATCCCATATGGCGTCTTCGGCGCGGTTGTCGTGGCCGTTCTCATCGCATCCGCATTGTTCCTCCGCGGGAGGGTACGCGAAAGGACCAGGGAGCTGAGAATGAAGAACAGGGACCTGGTCAGTGAGATCGAGGACCGGAAGCGCATCGAGGAGGCGCTGAGAGGGAACGAGGAACGGTACCGGGCGCTCTTCGAGTTCTCGCCCGCGGTGACCGCTATCGTGGATCTGGATGGGAAGATACTCAATATGAACGAGGCGGGGCTGGCAATCATCGGTCTGAAGCGTGAGGAGGTAATCGGCAGGGAATTTACCGATTTCGAGACGACACGTAAGCAGACGCCGCGCCTTGATGGGATATATTTCAGACTGACCCGCGGTGAGAAGGTTGGACCGTTCGAGATGACGATAACACCTGCCGGCGAGACGGAACCGCGGCTGCTCGAAGTATACCCGTCACTGCTCGGGATCAAGGAAAAGCCGGTCGCGATACAGGTGATCGCGATCGACGTAACGAAACGTGCCGAGGCCGAGCGGCAGATCAGGCAGATGCAGAAGATGGATGCGATAGAGACGCTCGCGGGGGGCGTGGCCCACGATTTTAACAATCTGCTCACCGGGATACTGGGGTACGCGAACATGCTCAAGATGAACCTTGTCACCGGGGAGCAGGTCGAGAAGGCGGCGGATGTCATAGAGCGCGCCGCCGAGCGTGCATCCCAGCTCACGATGAAGCTTCTCGGTTTCGCACGGTTGGGGAAGTATCAGACGGTACCGGTGAATGTGAATAATGTGATACTCGGTGTCACCGAGATCCTCGAACGTGCGATCAACGAGAATATCAGGATCACGAAACGGCTCTCGAAGGATCCCCTCATTTCCTTCGGCGACCCGAACCAGCTTGAGCATGTCGTGCTGAACCTCGCGCTCAACGCGCGGGACGCAATGCCGGACGGGGGAGAGATCACGTTCGAATCCGGTGTGGTTGTGTTCGACAAGAAATATTGCGAGACGCATCCCGAAGCCGCACCGGGCAGCTACGTGGTGATATCGGTCATGGACGGCGGGCACGGTATCCCGAAGGATATCCAGGAACGGATCTTCGAGCCTTTCTTCACGACGCGGAACAAGGGTGAGTGGAGCGGCATGGGGCTTCCAATGGTCTACGGGATCGTGAAGAACCATGGAGGGTTCGCGCAGGTGCACAGCGAGGAGGGCGAGGGAACGATCCTCAAGATATACCTGCCGCTCGAGGAGCCTTCGGGCAGCGTGACGGAAGAAGCCCCGGGGCCCGGGTCGTTCACTGCCGGCGGTTAACGATCCAGGCCGAAATATCATCGATGACGGCGCTCTCCACCTGCCCGGGCCGTGAGTATTCTTCGGGGGTGCAGGGTCCTTTGCCGCTTATGAAGAGGTGGTTCAGCGCCGGATAGAGTCTGAACTCGACATTCCCTTTCCGGGAAAGCGCTTCCTTCCATTTCCCGAAGTCCTCTTTCGTTACCTGGTAATCCCTGCCGCCCTGAAGGATGAGAATCGGCCGTGAAAGCCTGTTTGCCTCCACGTGGGGCCTGTATCCCCTGAGGTCGAGCCAGTATGCGGCACGTGTGCCCGGAGGAAGATTCCCCGGTGGTGTATCTGCGGAGAGTCCCGGGTCCTTGACGGCGGATGCCTGTGCCTTCAAAAGCGCGATGTAAGCACGTTCCGTTTCGGATATCGCTCCGTCGATGCCGTAAATATACGTTACCTGCTCGACGATCATATCCTCGAGGGGCCTCGTTGCGCCTGCCATGATGACGAAGCCGGCGATACCGGGGTCCTGGACTCCGATCCGCGGTACGAGCATGCCACCGAGGCTGTGGCCGATCACGAAGATCCCCTCCGCGTCGACACGCTCGGTCCGGCGGAGAAGGGATACGGCCGAGAGGACGTCGTCTATTGTCTCTTCCTGCACCGTCAGCCCGTCGATAAACGGACCGAGCTTTCCGCCGTGCTCCTTCGTCCGCTTCTCGTACCGGAGGACAGCAATACCGCGTTCGGCGAGTCCCCACGCGATGTCGCGAAACGGCTTGTTGGGCCCGATCGTTTCATCACGGTCGTTCGGGCCGGAGCCGTGAACGAGCACGGCCGCGGGGAACGGGCCGCCGCGGAGGGGGAGCGTAAGCGTCCCGGGAAGCGCCAATTCTCCCGAGCCGACGATGACATCCCTCTCTGTAAAGTGCTCGTGAGATGTATTTTCCTTTATTGTGCCGGTTTGCTTGCTGTACTCATCCGCCGACAGGCTTGGTACGAACCAGAGACCGCTGATCTGCTGCGCTCCGTCGAAGACAACCTTGATATCGAGGGCGGAACGCTCGAATTCACAACGTACGAAGACAAGGTCATACTGCTGCCACCGCTCGGTGCGCACGCCGGCCTTTCTCAGCAGCGGGCCGTTACGGGCCACGAGCGCCCCCCATGCCTCTTCGAGATTTGCAGGCGGCATTGCGCCCTTCATCGTCGCATCGAACAGGGCGGCGGCCTGAGTGTAATTCCCCTTCTCGAGGGAACTCACAAATTCGTTCGCGAGGTTCCTGATATCGTGTGTGCCGGCTTGCTCCGCGTCCCCCGGTCCGGGAAGGGAAGCGAGGAGAAGCAGGCCGGCGATCGAAACGATAAAGATGAGTTTTATTCGCATGACAGTGCTCCCTGGTCAGTGGAGAAATCGAAGATGTTGCCGAGCATGCTGCTGTGGGATGCCTCCTCGTGCTTGCCCCGTTCTGGCTTCTACCGGGATTACAGTAGATGTGCTCATTTTATTCAAGTGACGAATCGGAGCGTGGGCCGTCCGCGGTGGCGGGAGTGTTTTACGGGTGGTTGCCTGCAATGGAAGGAACACCATGGGTGAGCCCGGCGGGAATTTTCCATTTGACTGAAATAGAATGATTGTTATAATTTACAGTTCCTGCGGATGATAAGCGGGGTTGCCCTGTTCCGGCTGCCCCAATTAATATATTCTGATGATGTGCATGGGAAAGAGTGAGCCCTTGATAGAGTGGTAAGTGAAGAAAAAGTGAGGAAGCGTGAATAAAGGACTGAGAATCAAGATAGTCATTGTGCTGTTGGTTTTTCTGGGATCGCTGTGGTTCCTCTATCCCACGTTCAGGTTGTACCGGATGAGCCCCGAGGAGAGAACGAGGCTCGAGGTAGAGGAGCCGGAGGAGCTCGACAAGATCGTCAGCAGCGCAATCAGGCTCGGGCTGGATCTCAGCGGCGGAATGCACCTCGTTCTCGAGGTGGACGATTCCAAGCTCAAGGACGACGAGAAGCGTGACGTCGTCGACAGGGCACTCGAGAAGATCCGTAACCGTATTGACGAATTCGGCGTATCGGAACCCTCCATACAGCGGGAAGGGAACAAGCGTATCATCGTCCAGCTGCCTGGACTCAGTGACGCGGAACGGGCTAAGCGCCTTGTCGGACAGACGGCGATGCTCGAGTGGAAGTTGGTCCGCCAGCAGGATGAGCTGCGCCTCGTTCTCAACAAGCTCGACGCAGTCTTCAGGAGGGACCGAGAGGATGTGGAGGACGTTCCCGGTGAAGACGCAGGGGCGGACACCACCGCGGTGCCGGAAGAGAT
>DAOVFR010000024.1 GCA_030672805.1 Candidatus Krumholzibacteriota bacterium | reverse complement strand
CTCGTATCGGAGATACTTACCACGGAGAACAAAGAGAGCATTCTCACGGAGATAAGGAACAGGTCAGCCAGGAACGTGAAGATGATCGTATCGAGGCATCGTCCGGAGCTGTGCATCACGGACCATGTACGTCCCGTGTATGTCATGAAAAAGGTCACCGACCCGAATGTCATGGGTGGCAAGAAATTTACCGCCGACGTCGGCGGTAAAAAATCTTGCACTTATGAATAACCCTCACCGCGGGTGGCGCCGGGCGGCGCCACCTACACGAGCATACAAGTTGGGATCTCCCCGAATGCAGCCGAAAGAGAGCACGGTGGGGATGACCGGCGACAGGACCCGCGGGGATGGTGTGCGGGAAAAATTTCAGGGAGGCAAATAAAAAATGCAGGCTTGATCTACCCCTATAAATGAGAGATTATAAGTTTTTAAGAGGAGTAAGAACGATATATACAATAGAATAAACGAGACGGTGAAGAGGAGAGATACGGATGGACGAATTTCTGAAAAGTTGTGCACAATCGATCATTGACGGAGACGGAGACGTGGCGGAAACACTGGCGAAGCAGGCGGTTGACGACGGAGCGCCACTCATAGATGTAATCGAGAAGGGGTTCGCTGCGGGCATCAGGGAGGTAGGGCGCCTGTGGGGGGAGGGAGAGATGTTCCTTCCGGAGCTCGTCATGGGGGCTGAAGCGATGAAGCGTGCCATGGCGATTCTCGAACCCTCGATTGCCGGGAGCGGCGGCCTGAAAGAGGCAGCGGGGCGGGTCGTGATCGGCACTATCGAGGGAGATATTCATGATATCGGAAAGACTCTCGTTGCCACGATGCTGTCCGCGAACGGCTTCGAGATCACGGATCTTGGAGCCGACGTGCCCGCCGGGCGTTTCGTGGATGAGGCCGAGGAGAAACGCGCCGACTGTATCGCGATCTCGGCGCTCCTCACTACGACGATGAACGGCCAGAAGAAGGTGATCGAGGAGCTCGAGAACCGCTCGATTCGAGGACAGGTCAAGGTGATGGTGGGTGGGGCGCCGTGCAACGACGAGTGGGCGAAGGAAATCGGCGCCGACGGTTACGCCGGCGACGCCGTCGCGGCCGTGGCGCTGGCCAGGTCACTGGTAGACTGACCCGCACGCGGAGGCTGAACGTATCGTTTCCGGAGGATTGGATGGATAGAGACTTCAGGAAGTTGATCGGCAGAAAGGTCGTCCTCTTTGACGGCGGTATGGGAAGCATGCTGATCGCCGCCGGATTGAAGGAAGGGGAGGCCCCCGAGCGGTGGATACTGACGGAATCCGAGCAGGTAATGGGAATACACACAGCCTACGTCGAGGCGGGCGCCGAGGTGATCCAGACGAACACATTCGGGGCGAACCGCATCAAGCTTTCATCGTCCAGGAGCGGCAGCTCGCTCGACGTCGCCGAGGTGAACCTCAAGGGAGTCGAACTCGCACGGCGTGCTCTCGAGGCGGCGGGACATGTTGATCGCTTCGTGGCGGGCGAAATCGGCCCGACCGGGCAGTTCTTTCCTCCCGTCGGCACACTGACCGCCGGGGAGGTGAGGAATGCGTTCAGGGAACAGGCGAGGGTGCTCGGGCACGGCGGGGTCGACCTTTTCCTTGTCGAGACGATGTATGACCTGCGAGAGGGACTCGAGGCGCTCAGGGCCGTCAGGGAGGTTTCCGACAAGCCGGTCGTTGTGGAATTCACCTTTGAGAAGAAGCCGAAGGGATACTTCACACTGATGGGCGTGACGCCCCGGCAGGTGGTCGAGGCGCTCCTCGCCGAGGGCGCCGACGCGGTCGGGGCCAACTGTTCCATATCGAGCGGTGAGATGGTCGATCTTGTGTTTGAGTTCCGGTCCCTTACGGAAGCACCCATACTGTTTCAGCCGAATGCAGGAAACCCGGTCATGGAGCACGGAATCGCCATCTACAAGCAGCGCCCGGAAGAATTCGCCGGGGATATCTGGAAAATGGTGGAGGCCGGGGCGAATGCCGTCGGAGGATGCTGCGGAACGACCCCCCGCTTCATCAGTGAAATCCATGAACGGCTCACGCACGGATGACGGAAGGGACAGCGGCAATATGGAACCGGTTCTTGTAGAAGGGTTCGGCGTAGAGATCGATCCGGAGGAGATAACAAGGCTTCTCGGCCGTGGGAGTGGTGCGCCGGGCGCGGCGGCCGGGCGGCTGGAGCGCGTCATCGATGAAATGCTATCCAGGGCTGGAGAGCTGATAGCCCCGCGAGGGATATACACCGTTACCCCGGGAAGCGGCCTGCTGGGCTCAACGCACTTCGAAGGGCTCGAGAGGGTGGCCTTCTGTATATGCACAATCGGAGGCGGGCTCGAGAGAGAGGTGTCGGAGCTCTCCGCCGGCGATGAGCTGCTAAGGGCGGTTGTTCTCGATTCGGCCGGGTCCGTTGCGGCCGAGGAGACGGCCGGATACATGGAGCGGAGGATTCGCGATGAGGCAGCGTGTGAGGGCCTGCGGATCTCATGCCGTGCGAGTCCCGGATACGGAGACTGGGACATAGAGGAGCAGCGGGCGATCTTCAAGCTCCTGCCGGGAGAGCGGATCGGTGTGCGGCTTTCGAAGAGCTGCATGATGATACCGAGAAAGTCGATCTCCTTCGCCGTCCATGTTGCGGAGGATCCGGTCCGTCTCAGGGGTGAAAACTCCTGTGCAGAGTGTGACGTCGAGGACTGCCCGTACAGGCCGCCTGGGTGAACATCGAGGACTGTCCGTACGGTGGCGTCCGGGTGAGATGTCCCGGGGCTTCGAACGGGAGGCGCCGGGCAATCAGGCTTAGTATTGATAAGAACGAATATTTCACCGGGTATTGAATCACACGGGCAGGAATGAAAGGCGGGCCATATGTCGGCTTTGAACCCACGTATCGCATGGTTCAGCGGTGAGACGAGAAAGGCGATAGCCTCGGAAGCGGTAAGTATTCTCGAGGAGATAGGGATCTTCGTCGAGAACGATGAAGCCCTCTCGCTCCTCGACGGCGCAGGCGCGGGAATCGATGCAACGGACGGTATGGTGAAGATACCGTCCTCTCTCGTCGAGAAGGCGCTCGAAACGGCGCCATCGCGGGTCATGGTTTACGACAGGTACGGCGAGGTGGCGATGGATCTCGGCGGTGACCGTGTGCACTTCAACCCCGGCTCCGCGGCGCTTCGGATATACGACTACGAGCGGGGAAAGGCGCGTACGCCCGAAACGGATGACCTGGTGAGATTCGCCACGCTGATCGACGCCCTTCCCAATTACGCGGCGCAGAGCACCGGCGTGATCGCGGGCGACGTTCCCGAGGAGATCGGCGACAGGTACCGGCTCTACATTGCGCTCCTCAACTCGACGAAACCGGTCGTTACCGGGACCTTCAAGGTGGACGCTTTCCGCGTGATGCACGAGATGCTGGCAACCGTGGCGGGTGATGCCGACAGGCTGCGGGAGAGACCGATAGCGATCTTCGACTGCTGCCCTTCGCCCCCGCTCAAGTGGAGCGACCTTACCGCCCAGGCGCTGATCGATGCGGCGCGGACGGGCCTGCCCGCGGAGCTCGTCTCCATGCCGCTGACCGGAGCGACGTCGCCGGTGACACTTGCAGGGGCCGTTACACAGCACTGCGCGGAGAACCTCAGCGGTATCGTCATACACCAGCTTGCCTGCCCCGGAGCGCCGATCATCTACGGCGGCTCACCGGCCTGCTTCGACATGCGAAAGGGAACGACCCCGATGGGGGCCGTCGAGACGATGATGATAGACGGAGCATACGCGGAGATCGGCAAGCACCTCGGGATCCCCACGCACGCCTACATGGCTCTCAGCGACTCGAAGCTGGTCGACTACCAGGCCGGTATGGAAAGCGCGATGGGCGCGACGATCGCGGCGCTCAGCGGCGTGAACAACGTCTCCGGTCCCGGAATGCTCGATTTCGAGTCGTGCCAGAGTCTCGAGAAGCTAGTCCTGGACCACGAGATCTGCGGCATGGCGCTGCGTCTTTCCTCCGGTATTGCACTGAGGGACGACCCGATCGCACTGCCCCTGATCAGGGAAGGCCTGGCGAAGAAAGAGTTCCTTTCTCTGCCCCATACGGCGAAGTGGTACCGCAAGGAGGCTTACTTCCCGGACGAGATAATCGACAGGGCGACTCTCGAGGAGTGGGAGAGCAAGGGAGGCAGGGACGCTGCGAACAGGGCGGCGGAGCGCGTCAAGAACCTGCTCTCCGGGTATACGCCCGAACCGCTGGACGGGGCAGTCAGCGCCCACCTGAAAGAGCTGATGGAGAGGGAGGCGAAGAGGACCGGCATGGAGCGGCTGCCGGAACTTGCATGACGGACTCTTTCCCGCACCCGGGGCAGATACGCCCCTGGTGGTGGAATTGATCGGGAGAAAGGGCGCATACTTCTCCGCGCGTCCAGGGTATACATGTAAAAACCCCCGCAGGGGACGTTGGGTTGCATTGAAGGAAACTTACTTTACCGCAGGAAACATAGACGAAAAGGCGAGAGGCCTCTTGCACTCGCTCGAGCACATCACGCGCGGCCGCGGCATCCGCTTCGTTCCGGATAGCGCCGCCCTTCTCATCCTCGACATGCAGGGGTATTTCCTTGACGAGCGGTCACACGCGTTCATCCCGAGCTCGGCGCCGGTGCTGCAGAGGATCAAACGTCTGTCCGGAGCGTTCCGGGCGAGGGGCCTTCCCGTGATCTTCACCCGCCACCTGAATACGGAGGATGATGCGGGGGCAATGAAGACATGGTGGAGCGATCTCATCACGGAAGGCAGCGAGCTCAGCGGGATCTCCGGCGAGCTTCTCTTCGATGATTCTCCCGTCGTCCGCAAGACACGCTACGATGCCTTTCACGGGACGCGCCTCGAGGGGATGCTGAGGGCTTCGGACGTGAGCCGGCTCGTCGTTACGGGCGTTATGACGCATCTCTGCTGCGAGACGACCGCCCGTTCGGCCTTCATGCGCGGATTCACCGTATTCTTCCCCGTCGACGGGACTGCGACATATAACGAGGAGTTCCACAGGGCGGCGCTGCTCAACCTGTCCCATGGATTCGCGGTGCCGGTGCTTGTCGCGGACCTGCTGGAGAGCCTCGGGGAGGTTTGCGATGCGTAACCGGGACGTTGCCGTGATCGGTGCCGGCCCGGCCGGCATTGCGGCGGCGATCCAGCTTAAAAGGAGCGGCGTCACTCCGCTCGTTATCGAGGGTAACGAGGTCGGCGGGCTCCTCCGCAGTGCGAACCTCGTAGAGAACTACCCGGGTTTTCCAGAAGGAATCGGCGGCAAGGAGCTGGCCGAGCGTTTCGGGGCGCATCTCGCCTCGCTGGGACTGGACGTGAGGCACGATGAGGTCCTCCGGCTCGATCGCGCGGGTCCGGTCTGGGAGCTTGCGACTCGGGACGGCGAGGAACGGGCACGTTTCGTCATCGCGGCGACGGGAACGAAGCCGAAACAGCTCCGGGATATCGAGATGGAGGGTGATGCGGCGCGGCGCGTGTATTACGATGTGGTTCCCCTTGCAAACATGCGGGGCAAAAGGATCGCGATCATCGGCGCCGGCGATGCGGCGTTCGATTACGCCCTGCGGCTTTCCGGGCACAACACGGTCGAGATCGTCAACAGGGGGAATACGTTCCGGTGCCTTTCGCTTCTCTTCGAGAGATGCCGCCGGTCCGGTGCGGTATCGTACCTGGAAGGGACCGCCGTGAATAAAATAGTGGGAGCGGAAGACCGTGTCGTGTTACATTGCACGGCTGGCGGCGGCATGGCGGAATCGAGAATCGATGCAGATTACGTGCTTGCCGCGATCGGCAGGGAACCGGCGCTCGGTTTCATGGGAAATTTGTCCGGCGGGGAGACTGCCGGACTGCCCGGCAACCTTGCCGGCGGCCTGACGGCCGGCCTCCACGCCGGGGAGGGACTCTTCCTTGCCGGCGACGTGAGGAACGGGACATTCCGCCAGACGGCGATCTGCGTCGGGGACGGCGTGAGGGCGGCAATGGAGGTCTGTGAGCGGCTCGGGGGAGACACGTGATGAAGGTAGAGGCGTGGACGGGGACCGATGATATCGCGAAGGTCTATATAGCGTCGATGGGGAACGGACGGAGAGTCGAGTTTGTAGAGTCCGTCCAGCCACCGATCCCCCGCGAAGAGAAGTGGGTGCTTATCGTCTCGACGCTGTTCGGGTGTCCCGTCGGGTGCCGCATCTGTGACGCCGGACAATCGTATGCCGGGGCGCTTTCGGCCGACGAGATGATGGAGCAGATCGACTACATGGTCGATGCTCGCTACCCGGGCCGCCGTGTTCCGGCGCGCAAGTTCAAGGTCCAGTTCGCGCGGATGGGTGAACCCTCTTTCAACCCCGCCGTGCTGGATGTCCTGGTGCGGCTACCAGGCCGCTTCGAGGCGCCGGGCCTCATGCCGGCGCTCTCGACAATCGCCCCGAAGGGCTCGGAATCCTTCTTTGAAAAACTGCTCCGCATCAAGGATGAATTCTACGGGGGTCGGTTCCAGCTCCAGTTTTCGATCCACACGACGGACCCTGCGCTCAGGGACTGGCTCATGCCGGTAAAGAAGTGGAGCTTAGAGGAGATTGCGCGGTACGGTGACGTCTTCCACCGGCCCGGAGACAGGAAGGTGACGCTCAACTTCGCGCTCGGCGACGGCGTGACCCTTGAGCCTTCCGTGCTCCGGCGGCGCTTCGATCCGGGGAAATACCTTATCAAGATCACGCCTGTCAACCCGACCTTCAGTGCCGTGCGGAACGGTATCGGTTCGGCTGTCGTTCCGGGCATGGAGCGTTACGAAGTGATCGAGGCGCTCGAAAACGCCGGCTACGAGGTGATTCTAAGTATCGGCGAATTTGAGGAGAACAGAATCGGGAGCAACTGCGGCCAGTATATCACCGGATCCCGGGAGGAGGAAACCGGGATCGATGGGGGCTACACGTACGAGCTGCGGAAGATATAGAAGAATCGAACGGGGTTCATAGACGGAAAAAGCCCCCGGCATTGCGCCCGGGGGCTTTCGCAAGTATTGCACGGCCGGAGCGCCGCCGCCCCGCACCGGGGCCGTTTACTTTATCGCCGCCATCAGGGCGAACTGGACGCGGATCGAGTCGTAATCCTTGTCTGTCGTCGTGAGCACGGCGCCGTCCCATCTCCTCGTGATGTAGTTCGTTGTGAAATGCGAGATCTCCAGCATCGCGGTGACATTCTTCACGAAACCGTACATTACGTTGCCGAAGACCCATGTGTTCTTGCCCTTGAATGTGCCTTCGTTCGATACGCCGTCAGTCTGCCCGATGACCAGATCCTCGTCGTCGGGGTCGTCGATCGAGTAACCGAAGTTGAAGGAGAGCCCCTTCCGCGGCATGAGGGAAAGCTGTCCCCAGCCGCCGGCATCATCTATCTCCCCGCCGAGCTCGTTGACCGCCTGGGCGATACCCCCGAAATAGGTTTTCAGGTTCTTGCCGGTGAAGAACTCGCCGGATAACGCGATGTACCTGTTGAACCTTAGATGAGCGTCAACGTTGAATGACTGCGTGATCGCTTCTTCGCCGTCGTCGTCTCCGTAGACCTCCCGGCCGTAGTGGCCGGAGACTCCGAGGCCGAGGCTGACTTCCTCGCCGAATCTGGCGCCGATGCCGAGACGTCCCTGGAACGTGGGCAGACCGGAGTCTGTGCCGTCATCCACGGTGTTCGTGTCGAGGTCGCCGCCGATCGTCCGTGCGGCCGCCAGGGCGAGATCGATCTTTGCCTTTTCACCGAGCTTGCCCCACGTGGCGAACCTGAGCTGCGGCCTGCGGTAGCCGATGTTGCCCTGGTACCAGGCGACGGTGTAGTTGACCGTTTTGGGCACGAGGGGCGAGATCACATCGGACGTCTGCCCCGCGAGGAGCGAGAAGCGGCCCTTGCTTACCTTCAGGAAGGCATGTCTAAGCATGAGCCCCGCCTTGTTCTCCGCCGCTCCGACTCCATAGAAGTCGAACTCGAGCTTCGCCATCGTTGTTACGTCGTTCGGCTCCCAGAAGAAGTTGAAATTAAGTCTCGTCTGCTTGACGGTAAGGTGCAGCGCGTCATCTTCACAATCGACGGCCCAGAGTGCGTAATTTCCCGGGTATGTTCTGCTTTCGTCATAGGCGATGTCCGTTTTGAAATAGCCGCCGAACCTGAAAGTGTATGCATGACATGTTTTATCGCATGTGCTCTTGCACTCTTTTTCCCCATGCGGGTGTTTCTTGTCATCCGCCGGTTCGGCGGCGAACGTTGCCGTGCCGAGCACAATGAACAGTAATATCACGGCGGAAAATGCAATCGCGCGTTTCACTGTTTCCTCCTTCAGGGTAAAGGCAACCGGCATGTATCAGCTATTGTTGTGCCCTGTCTATGGAATCCCGCCGTGTTTGTCAATATTTTTCGTGTTACGGTAGAGGGCCCATCTCCCCTCTCTTTTCACCGGCTCGAACCCCCGCGGGTACGTCTCGCAGGAAGCCCCGGGGCTCTCGCGCAGCAGGAGGTACTCCATGCTGCCGTACCGTCCGTCGTATTGCCCCGTTCTCCCTATCCACTCCAGGTACTTCGGCAGGGCATCGTATCCCTTCCGCCTCCTTACCGTCCCGAAGCGGAAGTCGATGATGCTTGTGCAGGCGATCCCCCTTCGCCATGTGATGTAATAACCCGGGAAATGGATGTAGACGGGACGTTCCCTGAATGTATGATCACAGATCATGCCGGCGAGTCTCGCGCCGCGCCGGTTAGGGGGAAAGAACGCTTCCGTGAACCCGGAGTTTTCCCTGTTGAAGGACGTGAAATAATCGCTCCAGAGGCCGAGGTGGACCGCGGCCAGCACGCACAGGCCGAGGTAGAAGCTCTTTCCGAGCCCCCGGCGGGCCAGGACGGCGCCGGTTACCGCGAGGGAGAGAAGCACATAGACGGCGAAGCGCTGGTACAGGATCGTCTGCGCCGGAATCTGGTGAGGCAGCAGGAAGTAGCAGGCGAGCGAACCGGCGAGAAGGGGGATGCACGGGCGCAGCGGAATACTCTCGCCTGCATGCCGGCGCCGTATCCGTACGGCGAACAGCCATAGAAACGGCAGAACGATACCGAGCGAGAATACAAGAGCCGCGGCCATCCATGCCGGTCCCGCCACCAGGTGATGGTTGCTTATAAGGAGCAGCCCCTTCCTTTCAGCGAAGGTCGAGAAAAAACCCCCGGAGTAGTATCCGCGTAGAAAGGCGCCCAGTCCCTGACCCCCGTAATCCGCCGGGTGGGTTCGCCACCAGAAGAGGGTGACACAGGCGAGCGGAACGGCGGGGGCGAGCCTGTCGAGCCGCCACAGCAGCGGCCTGCCGCGCCGGCATGACAGGCAGATGAGAAAAAGGAACAGCGCGAACAGGGCCGAGAGCAGGTGAACGAAGAAGAGCGAGACTAGCAGGAGGGCGATAAGGGCCCGGAGTATGGGACGCCCCGTCTCGAGATAACCGGGCAGGAAGCTGTAAAAGAGCAGCACGAGGGGGATCGAGAACATGAACCCGACAAATCCCCAGGCCGTGTTGTAGTTGTAGATGAGAAGGAACGATAGCAGGGAAAACCAGGGATTTCCTCCCAGCTTCCGTATCAGTGTCAGGACCGACAGCGGCAGCAGGATGACGTAGGCGATCATGAACGCCCTGTTGGCGGTTTCGACGGATGGGAATATTTTTGCGCTGCAGAAGAGCAGGTAAAAGACGTTCGGCTGCAGCCATGTATCCGTTATGTAATAGTCGGAGAAGCTGTTGGATGTGTCGCCGCGGTCTTTCAGTATCGTCGCGGCCGCCAGATGATTCGGCAGGTCGATAAAGGGAAAAAGCCGGGTGGAGAGCACCAGGATGCCGTGAAGGCAGACAATCAGAAGGAAGACGGAGGCGAATATTTTTCCTTCTGATAATCCGGAGCGCATGGAACCTGCCTGCGGGCCTCAACCGATCTCGATCATCCGCCTGATAGCCCCACGGGCCCGTTCGGCCGTTTCGGCGGCGACGGTAACTGCGGGGGACAGTGTTTCGAGGGAGGCCAGGATTTTCTCGAGTGATATCTTCTTCATGTTCGGACAGATGGCATGGGGGGACGCGGGGATGAACGTTTTGCCGGGATACTCCTTCTCCAGGCGATAGACCATGCCGGTTTCGGTGCCGATTATGAAGGTGTTGCTTTCACTTTCTCCCGCGAAGCGCAGCATTCCTCCGGTGCCGAGGACCGCGTCCGCCTCGGCTGCAACGGCGGGAGGCACCTCGGGGTGGACCATGACCTTCGCATCGGGATATTGTCTCTTGAGCTTCTGAATCTGCTCCGGGAGAATCTTCTGGTGCGATGGGCAGTATCCATTCCACAGGATCAGGTCGCGGCCGGTACGGGCGGAGACCCAGCCCCCGAGAAACCTGTCCGGACCGAAGATGATCTCCCGGTCCTCCGGGATCGATTCGATCACCTTGGCGGCGTTCGCCGAGGTGCAGCAGATATCCGTCAACGCTTTCACCTCCGCGGTCGAATTGACGTACATAACGATCTCCGCGGCAGGGTGACGCTGTTTGAGCGAGGCAAGGTCCTCCGGCGTGATCATGTCGGCCATCGGGCACCCGGCCGACGGTTCGGGAAGGATCACCGTTTTGCCGGGCGACAGGATCGCGGCGGTTTCCGCCATGAAGAGGACGCCGCAGAAGATGATGACACGTTCCGGAATCCGCTGTGCAAGGCGGCTCAGGTCGAGCGAATCGCCGAGGTGATCGGCGATGTCCTGGATCCCGGGAGGCTGGTAGTTGTGCGCGAGGATGACGGCCCCGGTCTCTCTCTTGCGCTCCGCGATCCGTTCGATGAGTTCCTGTGCGGGACTTGTGATGGCGCGCTTCCTTACTTGGTGGTTTCCTTGCTGCCCTTTTTCTCTCCGCAGCTGGGGCATATATCGAGATTCGGCGAATAGGTCGTTCCGCACCCGGGGCATTGAATCAATTCACCTTTGCACTTGAGGCAGAACGGCAGCGTGCTGTCAAGCGGCGCATCGCAGTAAGGGCAATGCTTAAGCTTGCCCTTTTTCGCGGCGGCTGCCTTCGGTCTCGCCTTCTCGCCGGTCTTAAGACCTTCCAGGTAATTCTCGACAGCTTTTCGCAGCGCGTCGGCCCCGAGGTTGGAACAGTGCATCTTGTTCTTCGGCAGACCGCCAAGCTCTGCGGCCACCATGTCATTTGTGATCTTCATCGCTTCGCCGAGGGTCTTGCCGATCGCCATCTCGCTTACCATGCTCGATACGGCGATGGCGGCGCCGCACCCGAACGTCTTGAACTTCACGTCCTCGATCCGACCGTCCTTGACCTTGATCATGAAGGTCATCATGTCGCCGCATAACGGGTTTCCAACCTCGCCGATTCCGTCCGGGCTCTCGAGATCCCCGATATTCCGCGGATTCATGAAGTGATCCATGACCTTGTCGCTGTAGAGCGCCATTGCTACTTCCTTTTTTTGTAAAGAGGCGACATCTCGCGGAGCCGCGAGACGATCGGCTGTAACTCGGAGATGAGGAAATCGATATCTTCCATGCTGTTTTCCATTCCAAGGGAAAAGACGATGGAGCCTTGCGCGGTGGCGGCATCGAGACCCAGGGCATCCAGGACGTGGCTTCCCTTGAGAGCCCTGGACGTACAGGCCGAGCCGCTCGATGCCATGATTCCCCTGGTATCGAGGAGCAGCAACATGGCCTCCCCCTCGATGTATTCGATGCAGAAGCTGGCGTGGTTCGGAAGACGGCGGTTCGGGTGGCCGGTAACGACGACGCTCTCGATAGCCGCGGGAAGCCTCGAAATAAGGGCGTCCCTGATCGGTGCGAGGTCGCGGGCCCGCCTGTCAAGCTCTCCTGCGGCGAGCTCGGCGGCTGCGCCCATTCCGGCGATCGCCGGTATATTCTCCTGGCCGGCGCGCAGATTTCGCTCCTGGACGCCGCCTTCCACGATCGGTCTGAGCGGCACTCCGCGCCGTATGACCAGCGCGGCAGCACCCGGCGGGCCGCCGAAGTTCTGCCCCGCGAGCGTCAGCGCATGAACATTGAGCGTTTCGAGGTCTATTGCGATGTTTCCCGCGGTGCCCCAGGCATCGGTATGCACCGGAACATCCGCCTCCCTGCAAAGTGCGGCGAGCTCGGCGATCGGTTCGATCGTTCCTATCTCGGTGCTTGCTTGCGTGATCGACACGAGTGCCGCACCGCCCTCGAGCGCCTCTTTCAGGCTGTCCATCATGACGAGCCCGTCACCGTCGACGGGCAGCGTGACGAGTTCGAAGCCCTCCTTTTTCAATGTCATTGCCGGCTTCAGCACGGACAGGTGTTCGATGGCGGAGACGACGATACGGTTCGACTTTTCCCTGCGGCCGCGGGCTATCCCCTTTATCGCCATGTTATTGGCCTCGGAGCCTGTAGCGGTGAACACGACCTCTTCCGGCTTCGCTCCGACGAGGGCCGCAGCCTGCTCGCGTGCAATGCCGAGGACCTCCGCCGCCTTCTGCCCCCGCATGTGGACGCTTTGAGGGTTCCCGAACCCTTCGCCGAGCAGGGGGATCATGACATCTAAAGCTTCCTCCCGGACCGGAGAAGCGGCGATCCGGTCGGCGTAAATCAGATTTTTGCTTTTCCCGGGATTCATTATCTTCGCTCCATGCATGCCGGTACGGCGCTGAATGGATCGTATGCCGCAGCGGCACAGCAGAAGGCGGATACATGACCTTGTATATCAGGAACAATGTAAAGTATAAAAAGACGAAAAAAAAGAAAAATCGCCGAAGACATTGGGGAATATGTCCCCGTCACGGGGCAAGAACGGGAATGCGGGGTAAAAATATATGGAACAAGAGGGTTTGTTTACTATATAATATATAGGCAGAAACGGAATATCGGATTCACCGATTCCCCATGCCGGCCTCTCGGGATGCGGACGCAACATGGGAGTCGGGTTTTTGTTTAGATGGAACCGTAATGGGTGCCGGTGTCAGACTGCAGGCGCCGGTTCGGATAGATCTCGGAACAGGAAGGGAGCGACATGGATCGAATGTCGAGATTTGTAATGCTGGCCGTTGTGGGAACACTGGCAGTCGCGCTCCTCGTATCTTCCGGTGTGTACTCGAAGAAAGGCGACGCGCCCCCGAAGTTCTTCGTCAGGAAAGAGAAGGCGGAAGTCGGGGAGTTTTACGAGGGTGCCGACATTGAACACACATATACGATCCGTAACAACGGCATCGGGGAGCTTCACATTATAAATGTAAGACCTGGGTGAGGCTGCGCCGTGGCCGATTACGACAAGGTCATCCCTCCCGGGCAGGAGGGAAAAATCGATGTCAAGATTACCGGAAAGAAGATCCATTCCACGGGCAGGTTCACAAAACGGTTCACCGTCACGACGAACGACCCGGAGAAGAAGAAGGTTATACTCAGCGTCTCCGGGACCGTAACCAAGGTGTTCGACGTTTCCAGGAGACTCGCCCTCACCGGATTCGTCGATGACGACATGCAGATGGAAACCATCCTGACGAACCGGCTCGAGACCCCGATCCTAATCACCGGTTCACGCTGGAACGAGAAGAACAGGGACGCCGGGAACATGAAGGATAAGCTCGGCGTCAAGGTGACCGAGCTCGAAAGAGGGAAGAAATACAGCCTGAAGGTATGGAAGAAGGATCAAATTCCGCCGGGCTTCTACTACAGCGATCTTATCCTTACAACAGATTTCGAACATCTAAGGGAGAAGAAGCTGATCGTACGGCTCACGGTCACACCTGACGTAGAGGTCCATCCAAGCACGATCTACCTTCCCCAGATGAGGGTTCCCGAGGGGACGAGCAAATCGTTCGATAAGACTTTCAGGGTGATCGCCGCCCGGGGCGATTCCCTGAAAGTGCTCGATGTAACACCGGACAGGGGCGATGTTACGGTCAACCTGCGCGAGGTTCAGCCGGGGCGTGTATACGCCGGCACTGTACGGATCCGTCCCCCCTCGACGATGGCCCGGTACATGGCGACGCTGACGATCCGCACCAACTATCCCGGGTTCGAGAAGATAGAGCTGCCGATTTCCGGTACCGTGCGCACGATAAAAACGCGAGAGGAAAAGAAGTAACGGACCAAAGGGTATGTGAATGTTTCCGGGGTGCGCCGTACGGGATGGAGGTGCACCTCTTGTTCTGAAAGGAATCATTGTGAAGAGTATCCGTTCGTATTTTCTCACAGCGCTCGCGGCCGCCGTGCTGTGCGGCGGGACTGTGAATGCGAGGGCCGATGCGGCCGGTGAATACAGGTCGATCATCGGCGAGCTCAAGGCCGCGATGAAAAACAGGACGATGTCGCCGGTTGCCTATACCGATCTTGTCGAGTCACGATTTGGAGGGTTTCTGAAGAAGTATCCGGATGCACCGGAAGCGGCCGATGCGCATTTAACGCTCGGCCAGATCTACTCACGCATCGGCAGGTTCGAGGACGCCGTCAGGCATCTCGGGTCATTTCTCGGGATGAGAGCGGGGAAACCGGCATCGGAGCTTGCTGTCGCGAAGGTGATTCTCGCCGGGTGCCACGTCTCCCTCGAGAACTTCGATACCGCGGCGAGGATCTACCGGGAGCTCGTGGATTCAGGAAGAAGGATCGACCCGAGGGTTCGGAAAGCGGCTTCGAAGGAGCTTGCGCGCATCGGGACCCTGAAGAAACTGAAGATCGGGTTCCCCGCCATCGAGTTCTCGGCGGTAACGACGGAAGGCAAACGGATCAAGCTGGCCGACTACAGGGGAAAAGTAGTTCTACTCGACTTCTGGGCATCATGGTGCATGCCGTGCAAGCAGGAGCTGCCGAACGTAAAGCGAGTATACGGCAAGTACAACAAGAAAGGCTTCGAGATCATCGCCATTTCGCTCGACAATGACGGGGCCGCCTTCACGAGCTTTGTAAAGGAGCAGAACCTTCCATGGCCGCAGGTCTTCGACGGCAAGGGATGGATGGGTGGTGTGGGCCAGCGGTACGCGGTGAACTCAATACCGGCCACCTTCCTGCTGGATCGCAGTGGTATCATCCGGCAGAAGGGTCTCAGGGGAGAGATGCTCGACAAGGCGGTCAGGGATCTGCTAGCCGAGAAATAATCTCCCGTGAGCGCTCAACGATCAAGGCAGGGTCGTCCCCTCGAGCTTGAGAAGAGCGGCCTTGAGGCGCAGCCCGCCGCTGAATCCCACGAGCGAGCCGTCGGAGCCTATCACCCTGTGGCACGGTATGACGATCGGCAGAGGGTTTATATGGAGGGCGGCTCCCACCGCGCGGGACGCCTTCGGATGCCCGATACTTCGCGCAATCTCAACGTAACTCCTCGTTTCTCCATACGGTATCCCTGCTGTTTCCTCGAGGACCCTGCGCTGGAAAGGCGTAACACCGAGATCGGTATCGAGGTCGAAACACGTGGCCCGGCGGTTCAGGTATGCCTTGAGCTGTTTTACGGCCGGGGCGAGCCGGCGGTTGTTCATCTCGATCCCGGCGCCGGGGAAACGGCGGGTGAGATCCTTGAGGAATGACTGCACGCTTGGCAGGGGGAACATGACACGGATGAGCCCGGCCGGGCTTGTCGCGACACCGATTCTCCACCTGCCTGACGAGAAGACCGAGTACGCGATAGTGTCTTGATTTTTCTTCATTTTGGCCATGGCCCCCCGGTCGCCGATCTTCCCATTATATATAACGGTAATACTGCTATATTTCCGGTTTTTCTCGGAAAATGCCTTGAGGATGGTACCGTCAGGCTGGCTTTGGGCCACCCTCTGTTTGTCATTGTCCGCCACCCAGAGATTCCCCTGGGCATCTATGTCGAGGCCCCAGGGATCATCAA